>NZ_JADDTS010000023.1:0-42586 GCF_015159675.1 Enterobacter cloacae complex sp. S2 | reverse complement strand
AGATGTGTATAAGAGACTGGTATGCGAAGGTGGCGGAATTGGTAGACGCGCTAGCTTCAGGTGTTAGTGTCCTTACGGACGTGGGGGTTCAAGTCCCCCCCCTCGCACCAATTATCTTACATCCCTTCAGCAGTACCTCTTGTTTTTCCCTTTTATTTCAAACTCATCAGAATCACCAGCAGTCCACTGATTAGCGCAACGCATGATGGCAACAGCACGTAATGCCGTAACTGTTTGTGCCAGATCATCGCGGATGTCACCAGCAAGCCCGAAACAATCATTGCTTTCCAGACATCAATGGGAAGATCGGCAAACATCAGCCCACCGATAATGGAACCAGGCAGCAATATTCCCCACCCACTTCCCAGCGCTTTGCTCAACATGGTTTCACCTCTCGCACTGATAATGATAACCAGTATCATATGATAGTAATTATCACTTGTCAGCATGCGACGTAAGAAATTGCGCCAGCAATTGCTTTCCCATAATGACAGAGAATGTGTAAGGTGATAAATTGCCCACCTGTTAACTTCCGATAACGTTTTTCTGATAATAAAAATTCAATTTTGTAGCGACCAATAATACATAACAACACCTTGCTCATTGTTTTAATTGAGTTTTAATAAAAACGCACGCATATGACATCACAATCCTGGCTGTCCTTAGTCAACAAGAAATATCAGCTTTCTTTACGTTTATTTTTATTTCTGAACGCTGCATCAGCATTGTTCTCGGTAACAAACCCTCTCTATTCCGTTCGTGTGTTATCAGTCCCCCTGTTTGCCGTATTGACTGCCAGCACTGGCTTACTTATCTGGCACTGGAAAAATAGCACGCTAAAAATAAATATCCCTGCTGTTTCAGCTATTTTTGGGTTTTTATGGGCATGGCAGATCGTCTCAAAATTTCTGTTAATAACGCACGATCACGCAACCTATTTAATGATGGCGCTATTAACAGTGCTTTTTATAGGGTCTCTGGCTTTCGCCAGTAATATTAAAGCCTTTACGTTACATTCATTTCCCGCTTTTATATCCTGCCTGTGGCTTAGCCCGTCCGAAAACTGGCTGAGAATGGCCTATTTTTTCGCGCTGCCGGTGGTCGCCATTGGTATCCATCATGTTCTTCAGCGGCGTAATGACCGTTTCGCCCAGGAGCTGCTTTCCGAACTGCTCGAAGAGCGTGAAACCCTGACCGATCTCAGCATGATGGACCCGCTCACCGGCCTATATAACCGTCGCGGGCTGCAAAGCCGGCTTGAGAACCTCCCCAGGCCTGACGCTGGCGAGCACTTTGTGCTGCTGATGGATATCGACCATTTCAAAGCCTACAACGATCATTACGGCCATATGATGGGCGATCAGGCCTTGATCAGGGTCTCGGCTGCGATCCGCGACGCCGTGCGCTCACGCGATGTTGTCGCCCGGTTTGGCGGGGAAGAATTTATGGTGCTGTTAAGTAACATCCCACTGGAGCAAGCGCGCCAGACAGCTGAACGCATACGTCAGAAGGTTTACGATCTCAAAATCCCCCACATGTTTAACGAAAGCGTCGCCACTAACGTGACCATCAGCATTGGCATAGCCATGTTCGAAGGTGAAGACGTTGATGGCGCACTGGCGAAAGCCGATAAAGCCCTCTATGAAGCCAAGCATATGGGACGCAACAGCATTCTGCTGAGCGACGAGCTTCATATCGCCTGAAACCGCCTTCACAGCGCCAGGATAAAACGCTTGCGCTCGGTTTTATCTATAGTTAGGATTGGCAATCATTATCATTTAGATTTGTAATCCACACTATGGCGACTCGTACCGCACACATCGTTGAGCCACTGCTCTGGCGAGCTCCACTCTCCGCCGGAGAAACGACGCTTGCGGATGCCATTCGGGAAAAAATCGCCGTAACACGCGCCCATCTGCTGGATTTCATCAAACTGGATGAAGCACCGCCGCATCATGCTCTGACGCTGACTCAGTGGCAACGACCTGCCGAGCTGCGGTCACTGCTGGCAACCTATTCCGACCATATTTATCGTAACCAACCGACGCTGGCGCGGGAAAATAAACCGCTGCTTTCCCTCTGGGCACAATGGTATATCGGGCTGATGGTGCCGCCTGTCATGCTGGCCCTGTTGACCCAGGAAACGATGCTCGATCTCTCGTCGGAACATTTCCACGTCGAATTCCATGAGACCGGACGCGCCGCCTGTTTCTGGATTGATGTACACGAAGATCCGAGCGCGAGTCACCTGTCAGCGCAGGCGCGTATGGAACGGTTGATTACAAGAGCGCTGGTTCCGGTCATTGATGCGCTGGAAGCGACGGGGGAGATCAACGGCAAACTGATCTGGAGTAATACCGGGTATCTTATCCACTGGTATTTAACGGAGATGAAGCCGCTGCTCGGCGACGAGAAAGTGGATGCGCTGCGTCAGAGCTGTTTCTTTGCCAGACAGCTGTCGGATGGGCGGGATAACCCTCTTTACCGCACCGTGGTTCCGCGTGAGGGACTTCTGGTGCGTCGTACCTGCTGTCAGCGCTACCGTCTGCCGGATGTCCAGCAGTGCGGCGATTGCACGCTTAAGTAGTCTGGCCCTGCCTGAAACCCGCAGAGAGAGGGAACAAACACTAAAAACGGCAACCTGCGTTGCCGTTTTGCTTTTACCTAAGCGACCTGCTGATTTTCCTCTTCCCCATTACGCTGTGCTTCTTCCGCTTCCTGCTGAAGCAACTGTTTCTCGTACACCTTGAAGAACGGGAAATAGATAATGGCGGAAACGCAGGCCAAAACCAGCACCAGAATGGCTGCACGGAAATCCCAGCCCAGCGCCCAGGCGGCACCAACCGGAGCCGGTGCCGTCCACGGCACAACGGAAATCACGCGGCCAATCAGATCAAACTTCATCGCTGCCCATGCCAGTACGGCATTGACCATCGGCGCCAGCAGGAAAGGAATAAAGAACACCGGGTTCATCACAATCGGCGTACCAAAAATCACCGGTTCATTGATATTGAAAATGCTTGGCACCACGCTCAGACGTCCAATGGAGCGCAGGTGCGCGGAGCGGCTACGCAGGTAACAGAACACCAGCCCCATCGTCGCTCCTGACCCACCGATCACAATAAAGAACGTCCAGAAGGCTTCCATAAAGATGTGTGGTAAAGGCAGGCTCGCCGCCAGCGCGGTCTGGTTCGCCCCCAGGTTCGTCAGCCAGAACATTTGCAGCATACCCGATACAATCGCTGCACCGTGGATCCCGGCAAACCACAGCAGGTGGCCAATCAGCACCGCCAGCAGGATCGCTGGCAGCGAGTCCGCCGCAGAGACCAGCGGTTTGAATATCGACATGATGGCCTGTGGGATCAGCATACCGAACTGCGACTGGATCAACAGACTCAGCGGATAGAGCGTCAGCACCACCACCAGCACCGGGATCAGCAGGTCAAATGAGTTTTTGATCATCGGCGGAACCTGGTCTGGCAGGCGGATCCCGATATTATGTGCTTTCAGGAAACGCATCATCTCAACGCAGTAAATCGCCACCAGGATCGCGGTGAAAATCCCGGTGCCTCCAAGGCTATCAACCGGTAAGGCGCCTTTGGTTTTAGGGGCGGCGACCAGCAGGAACGCCATCAGCGACAGCATCGCGCACATGAACGGATCCAACTGATGGGTTTTAACGTAATGTTTGCCCAGGTTGTAGGCGATAGCCGCACAGATATAGAGGGACATCACCCCCATCGTCATATCAAACGGCGTCAGAATTTGACCTTCAAACTGCTTCGCCATATCCAGCCAGGCGCGAGCAAAGCCCCAGGTGGTATCTGGCGAAAAAGGTGGGTAAGCGAACACTAATAAAAACGACCCGACAATCATAAACGGCATTGCCGAGATGAACCCGTCACGAATCGCCATAACGTGACGCTGGGAAGAGATGCGCCCGGCAATAGGGCTGACATAATTTTCAACGAAGCGGAAAATCAGATTAAATGCAGCATGGTTGGCAGACATAGCAGATCTCCTGTCAGACGTTCGTTTCGGACGTTCTCACGTCACACGTTGTTCCATACATCAGCGTCACAACCTTGCCGGATCGTGTACCTGCGGTACTGCTCAAACGGAATGGTTTCATAATTAGCTCTTATTATTAGATACAGGGGAAGTTACACACTCAGTATTAATCTCTGCATCACGCTCTGCAACCGGTTACTGTAACCGGTTTCTGTGAATGTGAAGGCGATCCAGAAATCGCCCCTGACGGATATTTGTTACTTAAGGGATATTTACAGCGACTAAATTCTTATGACAGATTACGGAAGATATTTGTCAGGAGGAATCAATGAGTTTGCAGTCTGTACAGCAGTTTTTCGCCGAACACGCTCCGGATATAGAAATCATCGAGCTTAACCAAAGCACAGCGACTGTTGCCCTTGCTGCTGCCGCGCACAACGTTGAACCCGGCCAAATTGCCAAAACGCTGTCACTGAAAATTAAAAATGATGTGATTCTGGTGGTTGCAAAAGGCGATGCGCGTCTGGATAACAAAAAGCTCAAAGAGACATTCGGCGCAAAAGCCCGCATGCTCAGCTGCGATGAGGTAGTAACCCTGACGGGTCATCCTGTTGGCGGCGTCTGCCCTTTTGGACTGGAAAATCCGCTCTCTGTTTACTGTGACATCACTTTAAAACAGTACGCCGAAGTGTTACCCGCAGCGGGCGCCATCCACAGTGCGGTGCGTATATCGCCCGACAGAATGGCGGAACTGACCGCAGCAAAATGGGTTGATGTCTGTATTTGAACGTTGCGCCAGAAAAATTCTGGCGCATCACTTAACACTACGAGAAAGAAGGAACGGTGAGAGCGGAACGGCGTATTTCCCTGACCGGGAGATGCGCCAGGATATCTGCCGCATCCAGTAATCCCACATCAGAATTGACGCCCAATTTTACCATTGCGTTAAACTTATGCGCACGGATGGTTTTGATATTGCGTTCAAGCTGTGCCGCAATTTCAGGGATCGAAAAACCCGATGACATATATCGCAGAATCGCCCTTTCAGTTGGGCTTAGCATACGATGCTGGCTCACACACCAGTGATTGTACACGTTGTCGTTCACGTGATGCGTTTCGCTGAGTAATGTCTCCAGCCCCTCCATTAACTGCTTCAGCGGAACCGATTTACTGATAATTCCATGTAAGCGAGAAGGCGAAAGATGGCTGACCAGTCTCGCCTCCATTTCATCAGAGGCCAGCACGATACGCTTGACGTCGCTGTGGGTGAAGGTGAGATCCCGCAAACAGGCCAGACAGTTTCGCCGCTCCTCACGCTCATCGGACAATGAATAAATTACGGCAAAGAATGAGATTTCCGAGAGCGCCGCTTTGAAGTTGTCAAATCTGGCAAACAGGTGCACCTGGTAATGGCTCAGGGCGGGCATCGCAAAAAGATGCTTCAGCCCCATAGCGCTCATTGAGCAGCTTTCGATGACGGCGATATGTTTTGTTGCAGTGGTCTTTTCCATTCCTCAAACTCTCCATAAGCCGACATTAAACTGAGTTCTCGCATTCCCTGGGTACTGCTTATCCACGCGTACATATCGGCATTACTGCGAAGTGATAAGCGACGCAATGCACTGTTTTTCTGTGCACTGATCGTTTTATTACTTTTATTAAGTAGCGTGGCTATTTGGTTGATTCCCCAACCTTTACCTAACAAACGCAACACCTTGCGTTCAGAGTGGGTAAGCGCAATCATTTGCTCACTCTCCTCTTCAATATTAGGATTTTCCGGTATCAATAACGTCTGGCTTATTCGCTCGGCACGTTCACTCCCCGCGCGAATAGCGTTAATTACGCCTTCAATGGGTTCCATATCCGAAAGCAGCGTGCTTTCCGGACGCATAAGAAGCTCTACTGCAAGTGGATAAAGGGGGCGCGAAACGAGGAATATCCAGTGAATATCCCGGTACTGATTCATTAACCCATAATATTGCTCAAGCGTGCCGCGTGGATTACGATACTCACCCGAAATATCGGCAATAACGACCCCAGCGCGACGCAATTGTAATAACGTCAACTCCTGCATCGAACGGCAGTACGTTATCTCAAAATCGGGAAAATGACGCGACATGACGCCACCTAATCCATTTTGCATAACCGGTACTCTGCTGATCACCACTCCGTGTTTACCATTCAATGGCAACATAGACCCTCCCTGTCATGAATTCTTTATTTAAGAACGAACTAACCCTGCAAGGTTAAACACGTTTGCATTCCGAAGTACAAACGGGTTAATACTCGCAAAATAGAACAAATATCACATGGGTTAAGAAACGCCCAATACAGGCCTAATATCGCATAAAGACCATTTAAATTTAATTCAAATTGCGTGAAAAGATCGAAAATATGAAATTAGAAATACTTAATATATTGTTTTTATAAATCCTAATTTCATATTCATTAAATAAATAACAATGCTGACTTTCCTCCGCCCCCATCGCGCCACTGATCGCACAAATGTTGATCTGGCCCAGCGCAAAGGGCCCTGCACTTTGTGTTAAAAGTAAGCAATCTCTCTTCTCTTCAGGGCGTTTCATGCAGGCAGATCGGTCTACGCAACGTGCCACCACGCGGCTATGTATTCAGTGCGGGCTTTTTCTCTTACAGCACGGCGCAGAAAGCGCCCTCGTCGAAGAGCTCTCCACACGCCTTGGGCTGGCGCTGGGGATGGACAGCGTTGAGAGTTCCATCTCGTCAAATGCCATTGTGCTGACCACCATTAAAGACGGACAGTGCCTGACCTCCACCCGTAAAAATCATGACCGCGGCATTAACATGCACGTCGTGACGGAAGTGCAGCACATCGTGATCCTTGCTGAACACAAGCTGCTCGATCTCCGGGAGATAGAAAAACGTTTCAATCAAATCAAACCCCTCCGGTATCCGCGCTGGCTGGTTGTGCTGATGGTGGGACTGTCCTGCGCCTGCTTCTGCAAGCTCAACGCGGGCGGCTGGGACGGCGCTGTCGTGACCTTCTTTGCCAGCAGCATCGCAATGTATGTCCGCCAGCTGTTGACGCACAGACAGCTACATCCGCAAATTAACTTCTGCATCACGGCATTTGTGGCGACAACCGTATCCGGCCTGCTTTTGCGCCAGCCCTACTTCGCCAGCACGCCTACTATTGCGATGGCCGCCAGCGTATTGCTGCTGGTGCCAGGTTTTCCCTTAATTAATGCCGTCGCTGATATGTTCAAAGGCCATATCAACACCGGTCTGGCACGCTGGGCGATAGCCAGCCTGCTGACGCTGGCGACCTGTATCGGGGTGGTAATGGCCATGACACTCTGGGGGTTACGCGGATGGGCGTGATGGATTTTATGCTCGCACTGGCACAGGACATGCTCTTGTCTGCCCTTCCCGCCGTTGGTTTTGCGATGGTGTTTAACGTCCCACAGCGTGCATTACCCTGGTGTGCGCTGCTGGGTGCCATTGGCCACGGCTCTCGTATGATCATGATGACAGCGGGCTTTAATATTGAATGGTCGACGTTTATCGCCTCCATGCTGGTTGGCAGCATCGGTATTCAGTGGTCCCGCTGGTATCTGGCGCACCCGAAGGTATTCACCGTGGCGGCAGTGATTCCTATGTTCCCGGGCATTTCAGCCTATACGGCGATGATCTCCGCCGTCAAAATCAGCCATTTTGGCTACAGCGAACCCCAGATGATCCTGCTCCTGAGCAACTTCCTTAAAGCCTCGTCGATCGTGGGTGCGCTCTCCATCGGCCTGTCGATCCCCGGCTTATGGCTTTACCGCAAACGTCCACGCGTATAATAAAATCGCTTGCAATTGTATCGTGCACTATCTATATTCATTTCATGGACGCAAAAACGAACGACACCACCAACGCGCTTCTGCTGGATAACCAGCTCTGTTTTGCCCTCTATTCGGCAAATCTGGCGCTTAACAAGCTGTACCGGCAACTGCTGGCGCCGCTTAACCTGACCTACCCGCAATACCTGGTGATGCTGGTGCTCTGGGAACAGGATGATATTACGGTGTCAGACATTGGCGAGCGGCTATTCCTGGATTCCGCCACGCTGACTCCCCTGCTGAAACGCCTGGAAAGCGCAGGATTGATCCTCCGCCAGCGTTCCCGTCAGGATGAGCGTCAGGTCGCCGTCACCCTGAGCGACGCGGGTCGGGCGCTGCAACAGCAGGCTGTGACGATACCCCACGCCGTGGGCTGTGCAGCGCAGTGTGATACCGACACCATGCTGGCGCTCAAGCAACAGCTCGAAAGTTTGCGCCAACAGCTGCATCGCGCGTAAGGCTGTACTTTACGCGTCTAATTTTAACCTAAAACATCGCGCGCTATTTAATAGCGCACATAAACGTAAGATGAGGAACCTGCCATGTCTTTAGAAAAAGTTGTCTACACTGCCAAAGCCAAAGCAACCGGAGGCCGTGATGGCCGCGCCACGTCTTCCGATGGCGTTCTGGATGTCAAACTGGGTGTGCCAAAAGAGATGGGCGGCATGGGGGGCGAAGTAACCAACCCTGAACAGCTGTTCGCTGCGGGCTACTCCGCCTGCTTCCTGGGCGCAATGAAGTTCGTTGCGGCACGCGATAAATTCGCTCTGCCAAAAGACGCCTTTATTGAAGGCGAAGTAGGGATTGGCCCGCTGCCAACCGGTTTTGGTATCGAAGCGAAGCTTAACATCCACGTTGAAGGGATGGACGCAGCGGAAGCCAAAAAACTGGTGGATGCGGCCCACATCGTCTGTCCGTACTCTAACGCGACGCGCGGCAATATCGACGTGACGCTGAACATCATCGCGTAACCAGCCCCTGTGATTTTAGCCCCGGTAAGCGTAACGCCACCGGGGAAATCCTCTCCTTTCCTCCCCTCTCTCTGTGCTACCATAACCCTCAATCACGCCCGTAGTAATCAGTTGAGAAAGTGTTATGTCCTCCAGAATTCTGACCACCAGCATTGCTGGCATTGATGCCTTTATGCGCGATCCTCGCGGTGTGTTGACGCACGCCGAAGGCGGCACGCTCGCGGTATTTGCCGACAACGCCCCGGCGTTTTATGCGGTCACGCCGGAGCGTCTGGCGCAGCTTCTGGAAATTGAAGAGAAGCTGTCGCGCCCGGCGAGCGATGTCATGCTGGATAATCAGTTTTTTGACGAACCCGCCAGCGCCCCGGTGGCCGTTCCAATGGGGAAATTTCCCATGTACGCCGGTTGGCAGCCGGACGCCGATTTTCAGCGGCAGGCGGCCTTATGGGGAATAGCCCTCTCGCAGCCCGCGACACCGGAAGAGCTGGCAGCCTTTACCGCATACTGGCAAGCTGAAGGAAAAGTCTTCCACCATGTTCAGTGGCAGCAAAAATTCGCGCGCAGTCTGCAAATCAACCGCGCCAGCAACAACGGCCAGCCAAAACGTGATATCAATGCTTTTTCAGAACCGGACAAAAAAATCCCTGATGGATTCCGAGGTGCGAAATGAAAAACGTCGGCGACCTGATGAAACGTTTGCAGAAGATGATGCCTGCCAACGTGAAGCCCGCCTTCACCACCGGTGAAGAGCTGCTGGCATGGCAAAAAGAGCAGGGTAAAATTCGCGCGGCTGCCCTCGCCCGCGAAAACCGCGCGATGAAAATGCAGCGCACCTTTAACCGCTCGGGCATTCGCCCTCTGCACCAGAACTGCTCCTTCGAGAATTATAAGGTCGAGTCTCAGGGGCAGATGAACGCCCTTAACCAGGCGCGCCAGTACGTGGATGAATTTGACGGCAACATCGCCAGCTTCATCTTTAGCGGAAAACCCGGCACCGGGAAAAATCACCTCGCCGCCGCTATCTGCAACGAGCTGCTGCTGCGCGGGAAGTCAGTGCTGATTATCACCGTGGCCGATATTATGTCCGCCATGAAAGACACCTTCAGTAATCGCGAAACCAGCGAAGAACAGTTGCTGAATGATTTAAGTAACGTGGATTTGCTGGTCATCGACGAGATCGGTGTCCAGACGGAGTCCCGCTACGAAAAAGTGATCATCAACCAGATTGTCGATCGCCGTTCGTCGTCAAAACGCCCAACCGGTATGTTGACGAACCACAATATCGACGAGATGACCCGACTTCTTGGCGAGCGGGTGATGGATCGCATGAAGCTGGGTAACAGCCTGTACGTCATCTTCGACTGGGACAGCTACCGCAGCCGCGTCACCGGCAAAGAGTATTAAGATATTTCCAGGGAGCGCCGGAAGAGCAGAGGTATATACTGAACCCACTTCTGGCCCAAAACGGACCTTGTTGAGTAAATCATTATGAAAAAACAATTTCTTATCAGCATCCTTACTGGCGCCCTGCTGGTGACTGGCGCAGCGCAGGCCGCATCATGGCAGGAGTCGCTCTCCAGCGCAGCAAGTGAGTTAACCAAAGAGAGCGGCACGTCCCAGGGCGGGCTGTCAGCCTCGTCCCTCACCGGCCTGCTGGGCAACAGCTCCCAAAGCCTGAGTGCCGGAACGATGAACAACGCCGCGGGTATTCTGGAATACTGCGCGAAGCAGAAACTGGCTTCCGTCACCGATACCGAAAACATCAAAAACCAGGTGTTGGGTAAACTGGGACTGGACACCCAGGAGCAGAAAGCGGACACCAACTATATGGACGGTATTCAGGGCCTGCTGAACGCGCAAAATGGTCAGCAGCTGAACCTCAGCACCCTTGGAAATTCATCTCTGGCGAAACAGGTGAAAACGAAAGCCTGCGATCTGGTGCTGAAACAAGGCGTTAATTTCCTCTCCTGATCGTCCCCCTTTTTCTGCCAAAACACGCCGCGTTTATTACATTAGTCTTATACCGCGGCGTGAAGTGCGTTTTTTTACCCCCTGACACCACCTCAGCCTCCGTATGCCACGATGCGACTGTATTAAAAAATCCGATTTTATAAACCAAATCCTAACAACAGCACACTTTCGTGACACTAAAATTGCAGCTAAGCGACATCGCAATTACATTGTATTACCCAAAAAATAAGCAATTAGCCGGCTAAGCGTCCGGCATGATGAGGATCTGCTGTTGTCAGAGTTAATGTCCCTTGTCCTTTTCCTGGCTTCCATCGGCGTTTATGCCTGGAAAGCCGGTCGTCACACCTGGTGGTTTGTGGCCACCCTGGTGGTGCTCGGTATTTTTATTGTTTTAAACATTACGTTATATGCCAGCGATTACTTTACCGGCGACGGTATTAACGACGCGGTGCTCTACACATTGACCAACAGTCTGACCGGCGCAGGTGTGGGTAAGTACATCCTTCCGGGTCTGGGGCTGGTGGTCGCCCTGGTGGGCATCTTCGCCGCGCTGGCCTGGGTTCTGCGCCGTCGCCGTCACCGTCCGCATCATCATGGCTACAGCCTGCTGGCGCTGTGCCTGGCGCTGGCCTCCGTGGATGCCAGCCCCGCATTCCATCAAATTACCGAGCTGGTAAAATCCCAGTCGCGCGATGGCGACCCGGACTTTGCGGCCTATTACAAAGAACCCTCGAAGAAGATCGACAATCCCAGACTCAACCTGGTCTATATCTACGGCGAAAGTCTGGAACGCACCTGGTTTGATAACGATGCTTTCCCGAACCTGACGCCAGAGCTTGGCGCGCTGAAAAACCAGGGCCTCGACTTCAGCCACACCATGCAGCTCCCTGGCACGGATTACACCATCGCCGGGATGGTGGCTTCCCAGTGCGGCATTCCCCTGTTCGCCCCGTTTGAAGGCAACGCCTCCGCCTCGATGTCGAGCTTCTTCCCGCAGAACATTTGCCTCGGCGATATCCTGAAAAACTCGGGCTATGAAAACTACTTTATGCAGGGCGCTAACCTGCGCTTTGCCGGGAAAGATGTGTTCCTGAGATCCCACGGTTTCGATCACTTATATGGTTCCGAAGAGCTGAAAACCACGGTCGCCGATCCGGCCTACCGCAACGACTGGGGCTTTTACGACGATACCGTTCTGGATGAAACCTGGAAGAAATTCGAGGAGCTTTCCCGCGCCGGTAAACGCTTCTCGCTGTTTGCGTTGACCGTCGACACGCATCATCCGGATGGTTTCGTCTCACGCACCTGTAAACGTCAGGGCTACGACATTGACGGTAAAAACAACAAGTCGTTCAGCGCTGTGACCTGTAGCCAGGAACATATCGCGGCGTTAATCGAGAAAATCAAAGCGTCGCCGTATTTCAAAAATACGGTCATCGTCGTTTCATCTGACCATCTGGCGATGAAAAACAGCGCCTGGGATGAGCTGAATAAGCTGGATCGCAGCAACCTGTTCTTTGTGCTGCGCGGCGATAAACCGCAGCAGGAGATCATTGCCGCTAAACGTAACTCGATGGATAACGGCGCTACCGTGCTGGATATTCTGGGTGGCGATAACTTCATTGGCCTGGGCCGCAGTACGTTGTCGGGCCAGTCCCTGTCGGAAATCTTCCTCAACATGAAGGAAAAAATCCTCGCCTGGAAGCCGGATATCATTCGCCTGTGGAACTTCCCGAAAGAGATAAACGACTTCACCATCGATCAGGATAAAAAAATGATCGCGTTCTCCGGCAGCCATTTCCGCCTGCCTCTGCTGCTGCGCGTGTCGGATAACCGCGTCGAGCCGCTGCCGGAAAGCGAATACTCCGCGCCACTGCGCTTCCAGCTGGCGGAATTCGCCCCGCGCGATAATTTCGTCTGGGTCGATAAATGCTACAAAATGGGCCAGCTCTGGTCACAAGAGCTGTCACTGTCCACCGACTGGTGCGTCTCACAGGGGCAACTCGGTGGCGAGCAGACCGTGCAACACGTTGATAAACCACAGTGGCAGGGGAAAACCGCGTTTAAAGATACGGTCATTGATACCGCACGCTATCAGCGCAACGTTGACCTGCTGAAAATCGTCGACAACGACATTCGTTATAAAGCTGACAGCTTTATTTTTAACGTTGCCGGCGCGCCTGAAGAGGTGAAGCAGTTCAGCGGTATTTCACGTCCCGAATCGTGGGGGCGCTGGTCTAACGCGCAGTTAGGTGATGAGGTGAAAATTGAGTATACCCATCCGCTGCCGGAGAAATTCGATCTGGTGATCACCGCCAGGGCATTTGGTCCCAACGCAAACCGTCCTGTGCCGGTGCGCGTCGGCGATAAAGAACAGATGCTGACGCTGAGCAATGATGTCACCACCAGCACGCTGCATTTCGATAACCCCACACGCAGCAATACGCTGGTCATTGTGCCGCCCGAGCCGCAGTCCACTAACGAAGGGAATATTCTCGGTCACGCTCCGCGCAAGCTGGGGATCGGCATGGTGGAGATTAAAATTGTGAGCAGCGCTGGCTGATGACGGCGTTCACCCTTCGCCCGACGCGCATCGACGACGTCGCTGCCCTGCCCGCCATTGAACGCGCGGCGGGGCAGCGATTTCGCGACGTTCCTGAGCTGGCCTGGCTGGCAGACAGCGAGGTTATTTCCGTTGAAGATCACCTCGGTTACGCCGGACGCGGATTAAGCTGGCTGGCGCTGGCTGACGACAGGCCCGTGGGCTTTATTCTCGCCGAAGCCGAGCCATCTTCGCTGTTTATTGTGGAACTTTCGGTTCATCTGGACTGGCAGGGACGAGGTCTCGGACGCCGGTTGATTAACCGTGTCGCAGAGCATGCCCGCACGCTGGGGCTAACCTCGCTGACGTTAACGACGTTTCGTGATGTCCCGTGGAACGCGCCCTACTACAGGCGATTAGGGTTTGAAATGATGACGACGCTGACGCCGGAAATGCGCCAGAAACGTGAAGAAGAGACGGCGCACGATTTAGCGTATGGTTCCCGCTGCGCCATGCGCCTGCCTCTGTAAAATCGCCCGGTGGCGCTGCGCTTACCGGGCCTACAAAACCCAATTCCGCAGGCCGGGTAAAGCGAAGCCACCCGGCAAATTGCACAATACGCAGGCCGGGTAAGGCGTAGCCGCCACCCGGCGAAACGCACATCCCGTAGGCCGGGTAAGGCGCAGCCGCCACCCGGCGAAACGCACATCCCGTAGGCCGGGTAAGGCGTAGCCGCCACCCGGCAAAACACACAACGTCAGAACGTTTCCCAGTTATCGCCCGCATCTGCGGTCGCCGGTTTACGCGCCACTACCGGTGCGGCAACGCTTTTCGCGGAGGCGAACTCGCGCGCCTTCATCTGTTCCTGCTGAATACGGAACACCGCAACGGCCTGCGTCAGACGGCTCGCCTGCTCTTCCAGTGCCGCCGCGGCCGCCGCAGACTCTTCCACCAGCGAGGCGTTCTGTTGGGTCACTCGATCCATCTCAGCCACCGCCAGCCCCACCTGGTCGATACCGCGGCTCTGCTCATCAGACGCAGACGCGATTTCGCCCATGATGTCCGTCACGCGCGTTACCGCATTCACGATCTCACCCATGGTTTCACCGGCGCTTTCTACCAGCGTTGAACCCAACTCCACGCGCCCCACGGAGTCTTCAATCAGGCTCTTGATCTCGCGAGCCGCCTGGGCGCTGCGCTGCGCCAGGTTTCGTACTTCACCTGCAACCACCGCAAAGCCGCGGCCCTGCTCGCCCGCACGTGCCGCTTCTACCGCCGCGTTCAGCGCCAGAATATTGGTCTGGAAAGCAATCCCGTCGATCACGCTGATAATATCGGCGATTTTCTGCGAACTGCCGGCGATGTCGCGCATGGTCTGCACCACGTTATCCACCACTTTCCCGCCTTTCTGCGCGGTTTCAGACGCGCTCAGGGCCAGGTTGCTCGCCTGACGGGCATTCTCGGCGTTCTGCTTCACGGTGGCGGTCAGCTGTTCCATACTGGCGGCGGTCTCTTCCAGAGAGGCAGCCTGCTGCTCGGTACGGGATGAGAGATCGTTATTGCCCATCGAGATTTCGCTCGCACCGCTGTAAATGGCGTTTGCGCCGTTACGCACGTCACCCACGGTACGCACCAGCTCGCCCTGCATATGGCGCAGGGAGTCAGCCAGTTCACCCATCTCGTTGGAGCCTTCCACGTCGATGCGCTTCACCAGGTCGCCGCTGGCGATATGACGAATGCTGTCAATCAGACGGTTCAGCGGCGAAATCAGTGCCTGACGAATACCCAGCCAGACGGCAACAATCACCACCAGCACCGCAGCCAGCACGCTAATCAGCACCCAGATAGCCTGGCGGTAAGAGCTGTTGCTGTCTTCAACCGCGGTCTGATAGAGCGCGTCGTTTTGTTGCAGATAGCTGACGTACTGCTTCTCAAAGCCATCCTGATAGCTCTGGGTCGGCTGGTCGAAGAACTCGTTGATCTTGCCCGCCCCCAGCAGCTGGATCAGCTCGGCCAGCGCGCCGTGGTAGATATCGTAATTACGTTTGATTTCCAGTGCCGCAGCGTCGCTCTGACGCGGGTCACGCGGAAGTGCTTCGTAATCCGCCCAGTTTTTTTCCGCCTGTTTCAGAGACGCAGAGGCAATCTGCATCAGCTCGGCGACGGTTGAGCCGCTGCCGATATTGTTCTGATCCATCATGTAGCGGATACCCGCGCGGTTCAGGGTGTTACGGGTTTGCAGCAGCGCCACCCAGCTACCGTTCAGGGTGGATTGTTGCTGGCGAATGGTTTGCAGAATGGTGAAATTCTCTTTGTCATGCTTCAGGGCATTGAAGAAAAGACCACCGGATGTGAGTTGTAAAAGGCCAAATATCGCTAAAACCAGCAGTAAGCTGGTGACAATCTTGATACGATTTAACATGTTTTCTCTTTCCTCAGGCAGATACAGAATATTCGGCCTGGCATGAGAAAACTTTACGAAAATCATCCTGGAATTTAGGGTTTTTACGCTTCGTCCCGCGCGGCAATATGTCGGTTTCCGAGTTCAATAAACTCTTCCAGCAGCGCCGTGAGCTGCTTCATCTTCTCCGGGGTATATTCCGCCTCAATCTGCTGGTACGCCTCTTCCACCTGAGCCTGAGCACGCTGGTACAGCGCGTTGCCTTCTTTCGTCAGCGATACGTACAGCTTGCGCTGGTCATTCACCGGCTTTAAGCGCAGCACCAGACCGTCGCGCTCCATCCGCGTCAGAATGCCGGTCAGGCTTGGGCGCAAAATGCAGGTGCGGAACGCCAGATCATGAAAATCCATGGAGGGATGCTCGGCCAGTACGCGGACGATACGCCACTGCTGTTCGGTCAGATTATGCCGTTTCACTATCGGGCGGAAGTAGCCCATCGCCGCTTCACGCGCCTGCAACAGCGCGATGGTTAATGAATCATGCATCACCTTCCCCTTACATCATTAACAAGTAAACAATTTAAAACAGATGCTTTTATAGACAACACGTTGTAACCCAAAAAGTCTAACAGAAACAACGTCATTTTTTTAATGCATTGATTTTAATGATAATTAACCCATTGGTGTAAATTTATTGTTATTCATATCACAAATTATTCACTTCTGATTGCGAAACGAACAGCAAAAGCATAAAACCAGATCATTAATATATTAATGAAATCAAAACTGGACAGTCGGTTTGAGGAGTATGGGAATGAAAGGTACTGTTTTTGCCGTAGCGCTAAACCACCAAAGCCAGCGTGCGGCCTGGGCTGAGGCGTTTGAAAAAGCCCCCTATAACGCGCCGCCAAAAACGGCGGTGTGGTTTATCAAGCCACATAACACCGTTATTCGCGCAGGCGAGCCGATTCCCTTCCCGCAGGGAGAAACCGTGTTAAGCGGCGCAACGGTGGCGCTGGTGGTGGGCAAAACCGCTAGCAAAATCCGCGTTGAAGAGGCGGCGGCGTACATCGCCGGCTACGCGCTGGCCAACGAAATCAGCCTGCCGGAAGAGAGCTTCTACCGCCCGGCTATTAAAGCCAAATGCCGGGATGGATTTTGCCCGCTCGGCGAACCTGTCGCCGTTGATAACGTGGACAACCTGACCATCATCACCGAGATCAACGGTCGCGAAGCGGACCACTGGAACACGGCCGATCTGCACCGCAACGCCGCCAAACTGCTGAGCGCCTTGAGCGAATTTGCCACCCTGAACCCCGGCGATGCGATATTGCTCGGTACCCCGCAAAGCCGCGTCGAAATTCGCCCGGGCGATCGGGTACGCATTCTGGCAGAGGGATTTCCGCCGCTGGAAAACCCGGTGGTGGAGGAACGCGACGTTGCCATCGCTTCGCGCACGCCGCCGCACGCCACGCTGTTCGCCCTCGGCCTGAACTACGCCGATCACGCCAGCGAGCTGGACTTCAAACCGCCCACCGAGCCGCTGGTGTTTATCAAAGCGCCGAACACCTTTAACGGCGACAACCAGAGCTCGGTGCGCCCAAACAACATTGAATACATGCATTACGAAGCCGAGCTGGTGGTGGTCATCGGTAAAACCACGCGTAAGGTCAGCGAAGCCGAGGCGATGGACTATGTTGCGGGCTACACGGTGTGCAACGACTACGCCATCCGCGATTATCTCGAAAACTACTATCGCCCGAACCTGCGGGTGAAAAGCCGCGACGGGCTGACCCCCATCAGCCCGAACGTAGTGCCAAAAGAAGCCATCCCTGACCCGCACAACCTTCGTCTTCGCACCTACGTCAACGGTGAACTGCGTCAGGAAGGCACCACCGCCGATCTCATTTTCAGCATCCCATTCCTGATTGCGTATCTGAGCGATTTCATGACCCTGCAACCGGGCGACATGATTGCCACCGGCACGCCGAAGGGGCTGTCCGACGTGGTGCCGGGCGATGAGGTGGTAGTGGAAGTGGAAGGCGTAGGCCGCCTGGTAAACCGAATTGTCAGTGAGGATACTGCAAAATGAAAAAGATTAACCACTGGATCAACGGGAAAAACGTCGCCGGAAGTGAGTACTTCCAAACCACTAACCCGGCCTCCGGCGAGGTGCTGGCAGAAGTGGCCTCCGGCGGCGAAGCCGAAATCCATCAGGCCGTTGCCGCCGCCAAAGAGGCGTTCCCGAAATGGGCCAACCTGCCGATGAAGGAGCGTGCGCGCCTGATGCGTCGCCTGGGGGATCTGATTGACCAGAACGTGCCGGACATTGCCGCCATGGAAACCGCCGACACCGGCCTGCCGATCCACCAGACCAAAAACGTGCTCATTCCACGCGCCTCGCACAACTTTGAGTTCTTCGCCGAGGTGTGCCAGCAGATGAACGGCAAAACCTACCCGGTCGATGACAAGATGCTCAACTACACCCTCGTGCAGCCGGTAGGCGTTTGTGCGCTGGTGTCGCCGTGGAACGTGCCGTTTATGACCGCCACCTGGAAGGTCGCGCCGTGCCTGGCGCTGGGTAACACCGCGGTGCTGAAGATGTCCGAGCTCTCCCCGCTGACCGCCGACCGTCTGGGCGAGCTGGCGCTGGAGGCGGGCATTCCGGCGGGCGTGCTGAACGTAGTGCAGGGCTATGGCGCCACGGCGGGCGACGCGCTGGTGCGTCATCATGACGTGCGCGCCGTCTCCTTCACCGGCGGCACCGCCACCGGGCGTAACATCATGAAAAACGCCGGGCTGAAGAAGTATTCCATGGAGCTGGGCGGCAAATCTCCGGTGCTGATTTTTGAAGACGCGGACATTGAGCGCGCGCTGGACGCCGCCCTGTTCACCATCTTCTCCATCAACGGCGAACGCTGCACCGCCGGCTCGCGCATCTTCATCCAGCAGAGCATCTACCCGGAGTTCGTCAAACGCTTTGCCGAGCGCGCCAGCCGCCTGCGCGTGGGCGACCCGACCGATCCGAACACCCAGATTGGCGCGCTGATCAGCAAGCAGCACTGGGAGAAGGTCTCCGGCTACATCCGCCTCGGCATTGAAGAGGGGGCAACCCTGCTGGCGGGCGGCCCGGACAAACCGACCGATCTGCCTGCGCACCTGAAAGGCGGCAATTTCCTGCGCCCGACCGTGCTGGCGGATGTCGATAACCGCATGCGCGTGGCGCAGGAGGAGATCTTCGGGCCGGTGGCCTGCCTGCTGCCGTTTAAGGACGAAGCGGAAGGCCTGCGCCTGGCAAACGACGTGGAGTATGGCCTGGCGTCGTACATCTGGACGCAGGACGTCAGCAAAGTGCTGCGTCTGGCGCGCAACATTGAAGCCGGCATGGTGTTCGTTAACACCCAGAACGTGCGCGACCTGCGCCAGCCGTTTGGCGGCGTGAAGGCCTCCGGCACCGGGCGTGAGGGCGGCGAGTACAGCTTTGAGGTCTTCGCGGAGATGAAAAACGTCTGTATCTCCATGGGCGACCATCCGATTCCAAAGTGGGGGATCTGATCATGGGAAAATTAGCGTTAGCGGCAAAAATCACCCACGTGCCGTCAATGTATCTCTCTGAACTGCCGGGCAAAAACCACGGCTGCCGCCAGTCAGCCATCGACGGGCATAAAGAGATCAGCAAGCGCTGCCGCGAGCTGGGCGTCGATACCATTATCGTCTTCGACACCCACTGGCTGGTGAACAGCGCGTATCACATCAACTGTGCGGACCATTTTTCAGGCGTCTACACCAGCAACGAGCTGCCGCATTTTATTCGCGACATGACCTACGACTACGACGGCAACCCGGAACTCGGCCAGCTGATCGCCGACGAAGCGGTGAAGCTTGGCGTGCGCGCCAAGGCGCACAACATCCCGAGCCTCAAGCTGGAGTACGGCACGCTGGTGCCGATGCGCTACATGAACGCGGATAAGCACTTCAAAGTGGTCTCCATCTCGGCGTTCTGCACGGTTCACGACTTCGCCGACAGCCGCAGGCTGGGCGAGGCCATCGTCAGCGCCATCGAAAAATACGACGGCACCGTGGCGGTGCTCGCCAGCGGCTCGCTGTCGCACCGCTTTATCGACGACCAGCGCGCGGAGGAAGGGATGAACAGCTACACCCGCGAGTTTGACCGCCAGATGGATGAGCGAGTAGTGAAGCTGTGGCGCGAGGGGCAGTTCAAAGAGTTTTGCAGCATGCTGCCGGAGTACGCCGACTACTGCTACGGCGAAGGCAACATGCACGACACGGTGATGCTGCTGGGGATGCTCGGCTGGGACAACTACGACGGTAAGGTGGAGTTTCTCACCGAGCTGTTCGCCAGCTCCGGCACCGGCCAGGTCAACGCCGTTTTCCCGCTGCCCGCGTAAGGAGCCACCATGCCGCACTTTATTGCTGAATGTACCGACAACATCCGCGAGCAGGCCGACCTGCCGGGGCTGTTTGCCAAAGTGAACGAGGCGCTCGCCGCCACGGGTATTTTCCCGCTCGGCGGTATCCGCAGCCGCGCCCACTGGCTGGACACCTGGCAGATGGCCGACGGCAAGCACGATTACGCCTTTGTGCATATGACGCTCAAAATCGGCGCCGGGCGCAGTCTGGAGAGCCGGGAAGAGGTCGGTGAAATGCTGTTTGCGCTGATCAAAACGCATTTTGCAGAGCTGATGGCCGCCCGCTATCTGGCGCTGTCTTTCGAGCTCGACGAGCTGCACCCGACGCTCAATTACAAGCAGAACAACGTGCACGCGTTGTTTAAGTAGCCGTCTGCTCGCCCGGTGGCGCTTCGCTTACCGGGCCTACAACGGCTCGAACGTAGGCCGGGATCGCTACGCGCCACCCGGCAACAACAGGATATCGCCATGCTCGACAAACACACCCATACCCTGATCGCCCACCGCCTGCATCAGGCGGAACAATCCCGGGAGCAGATCCGCGCGATCTCGCTTGAGTATCCGGAGATCACCATTGAAGACGCCTACGCCGTCCAGCGCGAATGGGTGAGCCTGAAAATTGCCGAAGGCCGCGTGCTGAAAGGCCACAAGATCGGCCTCACCTCCAAAGCGATGCAGGCCAGCTCGCAGATCAGCGAGCCAGACTACGGCGCGCTGCTGGACGATATGTTCTTCCACGACGGCAGCGACATTCCCGTGGATCGCTTTATCGTCCCGCGCATCGAAGTGGAGCTAGCCTTCGTGCTGGCAAAACCGCTGCGCGGCCCGAACTGCACGATCTTCGACGTTTACAACGCCACGGATTACGTCATCCCTGCCCTGGAGCTGATCGACGCCCGCTGCCACAACGTTGACCCGGAAACCCAGCGCCCGCGCAAGGTATTCGACACTATCTCCGATAACGCCGCCAACGCGGGCGTGATCCTCGGCGGCCGCCCGATTAAACCCGACGAACTGGATCTGCGCTGGATCTCCGCCCTGCTCTACCGCAACGGCGTGATCGAAGAGACCGGCGTGGCCGCAGGCGTCCTTAATCATCCGGCGAACGGCGTGGCGTGGCTGGCGAACAAACTCGCGCCATACGACGTGCAGCTTGAGCCAGGCCAGATCATCCTCGGCGGCTCGTTTACCCGCCCGGTTGCCGCCAGCAGAGGCGACACCTTCCACGTCGACTACGGCAACATGGGCTCCATCAGCTGCCGCTTTGTGTAAGGAGATGATCATGCAAAACGCATTCAAAGCGGCGCTGAAAGCGGGCCGACCGCAAATCGGGTTATGGCTGGGGCTAACCAGCAGCTACAGCGCTGAGCTATTGGCCGGGGCCGGTTTTGACTGGCTGCTGATCGACGGGGAGCACGCGCCGAACAGCGTGCAGACCATTCTGACTCAGCTACAGGCCATCGCCCCTTATCCCAGCCAGCCGGTGGTGCGCCCGTCGTGGAACGATCCGGTGCAGATCAAGCAGCTGCTGGACGTGGGGGTGCAAACCCTGCTGGTGCCGATGGTGCAAAACGCCGACGAAGCGCGGCTGGCGGTCAGCGCCACCCGCTATCCGCCCGCGGGCATTCGCGGCGTCGGCAGCGCGCTGGCGCGGGCGTCGCGCTGGAACCGTATCCCGGACTATCTGCATCAGGCTAACGACGCCATGTGCGTGCTGGTGCAAATCGAAACCCTAAGAGCGTTAAAAAACCTGCCGCAGATCCTGGACGTGGACGGCGTCGACGGCGTGTTTATCGGCCCGGCGGATCTGAGTGCCGACATGGGCTTTGCCGGTAATCCGCAGCACCCGGAGGTGCAGGCCGCCATTGAGCAGGCGATCGCGCAGATACGCGCCGCCGGTAAAGCGCCCGGCATCCTGATGGCGAACGAGCAACTGGCGAAACGTTACCTTGCACTCGGCGCGCTGTTTGTCGCTGTCGGCGTCGACACCACCCTGCTCGCCCGCGGCGCGGAAGCGCTGGCGGCACGCTTTATCGAACAACCGGTTACGTCAGTTAATAACAATAAATCCGTCTACTAAACGTAAGATCTGGAGCGCAGCATGACGACCTCTACCCTGCAAGATAAGAAAGCTATAGAACATCGCGTTATCAACAAGCTGTTCCGTCGTTTGATCGTGTTTCTCTTTATCCTGTTTGTCTTTTCGTTTCTCGATCGCATCAACATCGGCTTTGCCGGGCTAACGATGGGCAAAGATCTGGGCCTCACGTCGACCATGTTTGGCCTGGCCGCGACCCTGTTTTACGTCACCTACGTGCTATGCGGGATCCCCAGCAACATCATGCTGGCGAAAATCGGCGCGCGGCGCTGGATCGCCGGGATCATGGTGGTGTGGGGCATCGCCTCTACCTGCACCATGTTCGCCACCAGCCCGGAAACGCTCTACGTCCTGCGCATGCTGGTGGGCATTGCCGAAGCCGGTTTCCTGCCGGGGATCCTGGTCTATCTCACCTGGTGGTTCCCGGCCTATCACCGCGCCCGCGCCAACGCGTTGTTTATGATCGCCATGCCGGTGACCATGATGCTCGGCTCGATCCTCTCCGGGTACATTCTGGCGATGGACGGGCTGTGGAACCTGAAGGGCTGGCAGTGGCTGTTCCTGTTGGAGGGGCTGCCGTCGGTGGTGCTCGGCGTGGTGACCTGGTTCTACCTTAACGACACCCCGGATCAGGCCACCTGGCTGGATGATGATGAAAAGCAGGCACTCAAAACGATGATCGCCCGCGAGCAGGAACTGGCCATTGCGCACGTCGCCACGCCGCGATCGACGCTGCGCGAGGTGCTGACGCCCGCCGTACTGCTCTACACGCTGGCCTACTTCTGCCTGACGAATACGCTGAGCGCGATCAACATCTGGACGCCGCAGATCCTGCAAAGCTTCAACACCGGCAGCAGCAATATCGTGATTGGCCTGCTGGCGGCGATCCCGCAGTTTTGCACCATCCTCGGGATGATCTGGTGGAGCCGCCGCTCCGACAGGCTGAAAGAGCGAAAAAAGCACACCATCCTGCCGTATCTGTTTGCGGCGGCGGGATGGATGCTGGCCTCGGCGACCGATCACAGCCTGATCCAGCTGCTTGGCATCATCATGGCCTCAACCGGATCGTTTACCGCCATGGCGATATTCTGGACCACGCCGGACCAGGTGATTAGCCTGCAATCCCGCGCGGTGGCGCTGGCGGTGATCAACGCCATCGGCAACGTCGGGTCTGCCGTCAGCCCATTGCTGATTGGTATTCTGCGCGACGCGACCGGCAGCTTCAGCTCGGGGCTGTGGTTCGTGGCGGGTCTGCTGGTAGTGGGCGCGCTGGTGCTGACGCGCATTCCGATGACGCAGCGGGTTCAAAAGAGGAACGATCATGTGCCAGAGCCCTATCGCCAACATTGATATCAGCAAGGAGTACGACGAAAGTCTGGGCACCGACGATGTGCACTACCAGTCGTTCGCCCGCATGGCGGCCTTTTTTGGCCGCGACATGCAGGCGCACCGCCACGACCAGTATTTTCAGATGCATTTTCTCGACACCGGGCAGATTGAGCTGCAACTCGACGACCACCGCTACTCGGTGCAGGCGCCGCTGTTCGTTCTGACGCCGCCGTCGGTGCCGCACGCGTTTATCACTGAATCCGACAGCGACGGCCATGTGCTGACGGTGCGCGAGGATCTTATCTGGCCGTTGTTAGAAGTGCTCTACCCCGGCACGCGGGAGGCGTTCGGCCTGCCGGGGATCTGCCTGTCGCTTGCCGACAGGCCTGACGAGCTGGCGGCGCTGAAGCATTACTGGCAGCTCATTGCCCGGGAATCCACGGAACAGCTGCCGGGCCGTGAGCATACGCTGGTCCTGCTGGCGCAGGCTGTATTTACCCTGCTGCTGCGCAACGCTAAGCTCGACGACCACGCTTCAGGCGGCATGCGCGGCGAGCTGAAGCTGTTTCAGCGCTTTAACCAGCTGACAGATGCGCATTACCACGAGCACTGGACGGTGCCGGAATACGCCAGCGAACTGCATCTTACCGAATCCCGCCTGACCGATATTTGCCGCCGCTTTGCCAACCGCTCGCCGAAACGGCTGATCTTCGACCGCCAGCTGCGGGAAGCCAGGCGCTTGCTGCTGTTTTCCGACAGCACAGTGAGCGAAATTGCCTGGCAACTGGGGTTTAAAGATCCGGCCTATTTCGCCCGTTTTTTTAACCGACTGACGGGGTGCTCACCCAGCGCATACCGGGCGCAGAAAGTACCGGTTTCCTGAACGCATCACGGTTCGTAGGGCGGGTAAGCGCAGTGCCACCCGCCGAAAAGCCGCACAGATCACAAAACAACATCCCACCCGAAAAGTACCTGCCGTTGTCCCAATCGTCCCTTCACGTTCCGCCCCTCTCACGCTTCAATTAAACAACAAAAACAAAACATAAATTTAACAATCATCTTCCGATACGAGGTCCCTATGAAGCCTGAAGATTTCCGCGCTAATGCCAAACGTCCGTTAACCGGTGAAGAGTATTTAAAAAGCCTGCAAGATGGCCGTGAGATTTATATCTACGGCGAGCGCGTTAAGGACGTCACTACCCACCCGGCATTTCGCAATGCGGCGGCGTCCATCGCCCAGATGTACGATGCCCTGCACAAGCCAGACATGCAGGATACCCTCTGCTGGGGCACCGACACCGGCAGCGGCGGCTACACCCATAAATTCTTCCGCGTGGCGAAAAGCGCCGACGATCTGCGCCAGCAGCGCGACGCCATCGCCGAGTGGTCGCGCCTGAGCTACGGCTGGATGGGCCGCACGCCAGACTACAAAGCCGCGTTCGGCTGCGCGCTGGGGGCTAACCCTGCCTTCTACGGTCAGTTCGAGCAGAACGCCCGCAACTGGTACACCCGTATTCAGGAAACCGGCCTGTACTTTAACCACGCCATCGTCAACCCGCCTATCGACCGCCATAAACCGGCGGACGAGGTGAAAGACGTTTACATCAAGCTGGAGAAAGAGACCGACGCCGGGATCATCGTCAGCGGCGCGAAAGTGGTGGCCACCAACTCTGCGCTGACCCACTACAACATGATTGGTTTTGGCTCTGCGCAGGTGATGGGCGAAAACCCGGACTTCGCGCTAATGTTCGTCGCGCCGATGGATGCCGAAGGGGTGAAGCTGATCTCCCGCGCCTCATACGAGATGGTGGCAGGGGCGACCGGTTCCCCGTACGACTACCCGCTCTCCAGCCGCTTTGACGAGAACGACGCCATTCTGGTGATGGATCATGTGCTGATCCCGTGGGAAAACGTGCTGATCTACCGCGATTTCGACCGCTGCCGTCGCTGGACGATGGAAGGTGGCTTCGCCCGCATGTACCCGCTTCAGGCCTGCGTGCGTCTGGCAGTGAAGCTCGACTTCATCACCGCTCTGCTGAAGAAGTCACTGGAGTGTACCGGCACCCTCGAGTTCCGCGGCGTGCAGGCGGATCTCGGCGAAGTGGTGGCGTGGCGCAACATGTTCTGGGCGCTTAGCGACTCCATGTGCTCCGAAGCCACGCCGTGGGTAAACGGCGCGTACCTGCCTGACCACGCGGCGTTACAGACCTACCGCGTGATGGCGCCAATGGCCTACGCGAAAATCAAGAACATCATCGAACGCAACGTGACCTCCGGGCTGATCTACCTGCCGTCCAGCGCGCGGGACCTGAACAACCCGCAGATCGACCAGTATCTGGCGAAGTATGTGCGCGGCTCCAACGGGATGGATCACGTCGAACGCATCAAGATTCTGAAACTGATGTGGGATGCCATCGGTAGCGAGTTTGGCGGACGTCACGAGCTGTACGAAATCAACTACTCCGGTAGCCAGGATGAGATCCGCCTGCAATGCCTGCGTCAGGCGCAAAGCTCCGGCAACATGGACAAGATGATGGCGATGGTTGACCGCTGCATGTCCGAGTACGACCAGCACGGCTGGACTGTACCGCACCTGCACAACAACACTGATATCAACATGCTGGATAAGCTGCTGAAATAACGCAGCGGGAGGTTTCAATGCAATCTGAAGAACGCCTGCGTTTTCGCGACGCGATGGCCAGCCTGTCGGCGGCGGTGAATGTGGTCACCACCGAGGGCGATGCGGGCCGCTGCGGCATTACCGCCACCGCCGTCTGTTCGGTCACGGATACCCCGCCCTCGGTCATGGTCTGCATCAACGCCAACAGCGCCATGAACCCGGTCTTCCAGGGCAACGGCAAACTGTGCGTCAACGTGCTGAACCACGAGCAGGAGATCATGGCCCGCCACTTTGCCGGGATGACCGGCATGGCCATGGAGGAGCGCTTTGCTCTCTCCTGCTGGCAGAAAGGACCGCTGGCGCAGCCGGTGCTGAAAGGCGCCCTGGCAAGCCTGGAAGGTGAGATAACCCAGGTGCAAACCATCGGCACCCATCTGGTCTACCTGGTGGAGATTAAGAACATCATCCTCAGCAGCGAGGGGCACGGCCTGATCTACTTCAAACGCCGTTTCCACCCGGTGATGATGGAGATGGAAGCCGCGGTTTGATCCCGTTGCACAAAAAAACGCTAAGGTTTCCGCAAAGGTGCGCCGTTAACTATCCATAAGATAAATTTTTCGGGGCGGCTGACGACGTCGTCAGCCGCCCCCTTAACGCTGGAAAGTCTTATGGCCCCTTCACCCCGAAGCCGCTCGGCTGAGCGTCTGGTTGACATCATTATTGCTCTGCACCGCAACGGAAGCGTTAATCGCCGCGATCTGATGCAAAAATTTGGCATTACCGAACGTACGGTGTACCGCGATCTACAGGCCCTTTCCCCGATTATCGAACACGACGGCAAAGGACGCTATCAGCTGCTGCCCGCATATCAGCCCTGCCGCTGCACGCAATGCCCTGATGCGAACGACGAAACCCCGCAGGGCTAGATTATTCTCAGTGATCTCAATCACATATTTTCTCCCGCCGGGGGTGAGCCTTAACCACTCACCCTCGCTTTTGACCGCTCACGCATCGCTTTCAACCACTCACCCATTTACCGTGCTTTACACGCGCGAGGATCTGGCACGATCGCTCCAGCATTAATCAATACCTCCTCACAACGAACCCTGACCCTTTTTTCTTTACATAAAAAACCAGGTCTTACTATGGATACTAAAAAACTACTTAAGCACGTGCCCTGGGCCATCCTCGGGATCATCGGCGCTTTCTGTCTGGCGGTTGTCGCATTACGCCGGGGCGAGCACGTCAGCGCCCTGTGGATCGTGGTCGCGTCGGTTTCCGTCTATCTTGTGGCTTATCGCTACTACAGCTTGTACATCGCGCAGAAGGTCATGAAGCTCGACCCGACGCGCGCCACCCCGGCGGTCATTAACAATGACGGCCTGAACTATGTGCCAACCAACCGTTACGTGCTGTTTGGTCACCACTTCGCCGCCATTGCAGGCGCGGGTCCGCTGGTCGGTCCGGTGCTGGCTGCGCAGATGGGCTACCTGCCGGGTACGCTCTGGCTGCTGGCGGGCGTAGTGCTGGCGGGAGCGGTGCAGGACTTTATGGTGCTGTTTATCTCCTCGCGCCGTAATGGTTCGTCGCTGGGCGAGATGATCAAAGAGGAGATGGGCCGCGTGCCGGGCACGATCGCCCTCTTCGGCTGCTTCCTGATCATGATCATCATCCTGGCAGTGCTGGCCCTGATCGTGGTGAAAGCGCTGGCCGAAAGTCCGTGGGGCGTCTTCACCGTCTGCTCTACCGTGCCGATTGCGCTGTTCATGGGCATCTACATGCGCTTCCTGCGCCCTGGCCGCGTTGGCGAGGTGTCGGTCATCGGTATCGTGCTGCTGGTCGCCTCTATCTACTTCGGCGGTGTGATTGCGCACGACCCGTACTGGGGCCCGGCGCTGACCTTTAAAGACACCACCATCACCTTCGCGCTGATCGGTTACGCGTTCATCTCAGCGCTGCTGCCGGTGTGGCTGATTCTGGCTCCGCGTGACTACCTGGCGACCTTCCTGAAAATCGGCGTGATCGTCGGGCTGGCAATCGGGATTGTGATCATCAACCCTGAACTGAAAATGCCGGCGGTGACGCAGTACATTGACGGTACCGGTCCGCTGTGGAAAGGTGCCCTGTTCCCGTTCCTGTTTATCACCATTGCCTGCGGTGCCGTGTCTGGCTTCCACGCACTGATCGCCTCCGGCACCACGCCGAAGCTGATGGCCAACGAAACCGACGCGCGCTTCATCGGTTACGGCGCGATGCTGATGGAATCCTTCGTGGCGATCATGGCGCTGGTTGCGGCGTCGATTATCGAGCCTGGCCTGTACTTCGCGATGAACACGCCACCAGCGGGTCTGGGCATCACCATGCCTAACCTGCATGAGATGGGCGGCGAAAATACCGCGCTGATCATGGCGCAGCTGAAAGAGGCCAGCGCACACGCGGCGGCGACCGTCAGCTCCTGGGGCTTTGTGATTTCGCCTGAGCAGATCATGCAGACCGCGAAAGACATCGGCGAACCGTCCGTGCTGAACCGCGCAGGTGGTGCGCCGACGCTGGCGGTAGGTATCGCACACGTGTTCCACAAAGTGCTGCCGTGGGCGGACATGGGCTTCTGGTACCACTTCGGTATTCTGTTCGAAGCGCTGTTCATCCTCACCGCGCTGGATGCCGGTACGCGTGCAGGCCGCTTCATGTTGCAGGATCTGCTGGGTAACTTCGTGCCGTTCCTGAAGAAAACCGACTCTCTGGTGGCGGGCGTACTCGGCACCGCGGGCTGCGTAGGCCTGTGGGGTTACCTGCTGTATCAGGGCGTGGTTGACCCACTCGGCGGCGTGAAGAGCCTGTGGCCGCTGTTCGGTATCTCTAACCAGATGCTGGCTGCCGTGGCCCTGGTGCTGGGTACCGTGGTCCTCGTGAAAATGAAACGTACCAAATACATCTGGGTTACCGTGGTGCCTGCGCTGTGGCTGCTGCTCTGCACCACCTGGGCGCTGGGTCTGAAGCTGTTCAGCACCAACCCGCAGCTGGAAGGCTTCTTCTTCATGGCTAACCAGTACAAAGAGAAGATTGCCGCAGGCGGCGCGGATTTAACCGCGCAGCAGATTGCCAACATGAACCATATCGTGGTGAACAACTACACCAACGCGGGTCTGAGCATTCTGTTCCTGGTGGTGGTGTACAGCATTATCTTCTACGGCATTAAAACCTGGATGAAAGTGCGTAATGCCGATGGCCGTACGGACAAAGAAACCCCGTACGTGCCGGTGCCGGAAGGCGGCGTGAAGACGTCTTCACACCATTAATAAAATGGCGGGTGGCGCTGCGCTGACCCGCCCTACAACGTTACTGTAGGCCCGGTAAGCGTGGCGCCACCGGGCTTTTTCTTATCAGGACACGTTATGTTTGGTAACTTAGGCGAAGCAAAAAAATACCTCGGTCAGGCGGCGAAAATGCTGATTGGCATTCCGGACTATGACAACTACGTTGAGCATATGAAGACCAACCATCCGGATAAGCCGTACATGACCTACACTGAATTCTTCCGCGAGCGTCAGGAAGCGCGCTACGGCGGAAGTGGAGAAGGCGGCGTCCGCTGCTGCTAAAGGAGAAACCATGACCCCGATTGCCGTTACCCTGCTGACCGGTTTTCTCGGCGCCGGTAAAACCACCCTGCTGCGCCACATCCTGAATGAACAGCACGGCTTCAAAATCGCCGTCATTGAAAACGAATTTGGCGAAGTCTCCGTTGACGATCAGCTGATTGGCGACCGCGCCACGCAGATCAAAACCCTGACCAACGGCTGCATCTGCTGCACCCGCTCCAGTGAATTAGAAGACGCCCTGCTGGACCTGCTCGACAGCCGCGATCGCGGTGACATCGTCTTCGACCGTCTGGTGATCGAGTGCACCGGCATGGCCGACCCCGGCCCGATTATTCAGACCTTTTTCTCCCACGACATTCTGTGCCAGCGCTACCTGCTGGACGGCGTCGTCGCGCTGGTGGATGCGGTACACGCCGACGAGCAGATGAACCAGTTCACCATCGCCCAGTCTCAGATTGGCTACGCCGACCGCATTCTGCTGACCAAAACCGACGTGGCGGGTGAAAGCGAAAAACTGCTTGAGCGCCTGACGCGCATCAACTCGCGCGCACCCATTTATACCGTGACGCACGGCGATATCGACCTGTCTCAGCTGTTCAACACCAACGGCTTTATGCTGGAGGAGAACGTCACCGCGAAACCGCGCTTCCACTTTATGGCAGACAAGCAAAACGACGTAGCGTCGATTGTGGTGGAGCTGGACTACCCGGTGGACATCAGCGAGGTCTCGCGCGTGATGGAGAACCTGCTGCTGTCGTTTGCCGACAAGCTGCTGCGCTATAAAGGAATGCTGTGGATCGACGGCGAGCCGAACCGCCTGCTGTTCCAGGGCGTGCAGCGCCTGTACAGCGCCGACTGGGATCGTCCGTGGGGCGATGAACCGCCGCACAGCGTGATGGTGTTTATTGGAATACAGCTGCCGGAAGAGGAAATTCGGGCAGCGTTTGCGGGATTGAAAAAGTAAATCGTCGCTCCCCTTTAAACAGTAAAGGGGGCGTATTTCATTAGGGCAAAATGCGGGTTTCGCCCTTTCTGTTTGCAATATTGTCTGTTAATGTTCTTATCATGAATGAAATCATGCTTTGATTAATATTGGTTACAATATTAATTAATTGGATTCATATAATTTTCATGAATTGGTAGGCGTAATATGGCAATCATTATTCCCACGGTTAGCAGCTGTAGCGAGAAAATTACGGCAGGAGAAAAAAGACTGGCAAGGCTTCTGGAGGGTGGGCTCAGCGAACAATGTACCTGCTGGTATGATACCCGAATGGGAGACAAAGACGATCATCCTGATTTTGTGATTCTGGCCCCCGATAAAGGGCTGCTGTTTATAGAAGTGAAAGACTGGTATATCACAAAAATAAAATCGGCTAATAAAACCCATATTAATTATGAAACCAAAAATGGCATAGAGCCGTTGAAGAACCCACTCGAACAAGTTCGACAATATACCTTTCATATCATCAATAGCCTGAAAAAAGATCCCCTTCTTCGCCAGAAACAGGGAGAGCATGAGGGCGGTTTTATTATGCCGTATGGATACGGTGTTTATTTGAGCAACATCACTCGGGCACAGCTGGAAAAGAGTTTTACACCTGAGGAGTTGAATGAAATATTGCCCGCCAGCCAGGTGATATGCAAAGACGAACTCAACGAGTTTATGACTCGAGAACAAATCTCTGGCCGGCTCGAATCCCTTCTCAAACATCACTTTGTTCATAACACAACACCACAGCAGCTCGACCGCATCCGGTGGCATCTTTATCCCGATGTCCGCATTAACCCATCCGTTACGCGGGTTGACCTGGATAATTTTACTTTCCACACCCCTGATGTGGTATGCATGATGGACAGGAACCAGGAACAACTCGCCAGAAGTATGGGGGCGGGACACAGGGTAATTCATGGCGTGGCAGGTTCGGGCAAAACGCTCATTTTGCACCACCGATGTATTGAGCTTGCCAACAACATTGAAAACACCAAACCGATACTGGTGATTTGCTACAACATTACGCTGGCTAAAAAACTCAAAGCGCAGCTCGAACAGCATAGCCTCAGACTTCCCGTCGAAGTTATCCATTTCCACGCCTGGTGTTATCAGCAATTAAACGCGCATCGGCGTCTTCCCCCCAGGAGCAAAAACTTTATTGAGCTGATGGAGAATGCGCTGACGGTGGCATTTGAAGAGGGAGCAATCAAACCGGAGCAGTACAGCGCCGTTTTGATAGATGAAGGACACGATTTTAAACCGGAATGGCTAAGAATCCTCGCCAAAATGCCGGACAATAAAGATAGCTCCCTGCTGTTTCTGTACGATGACGCTCAGTCAATTTATCAGAAAAAGAAAGCTCTCGATTTTACCCTGTCCAGCGTCGATATAAAGGCTCAGGGCCGTACAACTATTTTGGATACCAATTATCGCAACACCCGGCAAATACTCCATTTTGCCAGCAGCGTAGCATTTAATTATCTCAATAATCATATAGAAGCTTCTCTCAAATACCAGCAGCCTGCCGCAGGTGGCCTGTCCGGGAAGTATCCCGCGCTGGCCAGCTTTGATAATCAGGACGAGGAGATTACGCGCGTCCTCGATTGGGTCACAGAGCAGCGACAGGAAGGTGTTGTGTGGTCAGAAATCGCCATACTGTGCCCCTCAACCTACAGCATTTCAGGCATGCTCGCGCCAAGGCTTGAAGCCCGCAAGATCCCATACCAGATGATTGTCTCCAGCGATGATAAAAAGCACTGGTCCCCGCAGAATGATTACCTCTGCGTCATGCCGCTGCCCAGCAGCAAGGGGCTTGAGTTTAATTCGGTCGCCATTATGGATGCGGCAAAGGAAAGGGACAGTGAAGATCTGAGTGACGATATCAAGCGCCTTTACGTCGGCATTACCCGCGCACGACAGAATCTTCTGGTGACAATGCACGGAACCGGAAGCCTGCGAGATCATCTGGTCGAGACCTGGGAAAAGAGCGTTAAGTCGATCTAACTATTCCGCGTTGAAAAGTATCTGCACCGAACAATCCCCTCTCCCCTGTGGGGAGAGGGCCAGGGTGAGGGGTAAAGCCCAATATTATTTCAACGCCTCCGGCAGCGTCACAATCCACAGCTCGCTGTCGGACTCCGGCTTCTTCAGCGGCTTGACGCTGAGGGTAGTTTCAACCGCTTTGTCATCCAGCGTCAGCTTGCCTTCCGCGTTCACCCGATAATCCTTGAGCTTCTTGCCCTCGGCCGGGTTGTGCATCGCCACCTTCACGCCAAAGTCATTATCGTTCGCCACCGCCAGCGTTTTGTCGTCAATCAGCGCCAGCCCTTCGGCTTTTTCCTGCTGCCAGCCCAGCGCACGCAGATCGACCACCTGCGTTTTTTCCGCAAGTGAAATGCCGCGCTGCGCCAGCGTTTTCTCATCGTCAAATTCCGGGTATTCGCCCGGCTTGTCGAAGGCGGCCAGATCGCTCGCCTTGCTCAGATCCACCCTGTAGATGAGGTTACGCATTACGTCGTTTTTATCTTCGCCCTGTTCAATCAGCAGGATAGTGTGGTTATCCAGCGCCACGATATCGCCGATTTTGGCGTCGCTGTTTTTGCTGTAGGCCGCGCTGTCGACAGGGTAGCCGTACATCGCGGTTTTTCCGGTCGCCGGATCGAAGCTGACCAGTCGCGTAAACAGCGCCTGCTTTTTGCTCTTCCCGTCGATATCCAACGTACTCTGGACAGCGGCGATAATACGTCCGTCCGGCATGCGGGTCAGGCCTTCAAATCCCCGGTTTGCCTGGCGCCATTTGATAACATTTGGCAGACCGCCGGCGATGGATTTCTCCCCTTCCGCCGCCTGTGGGCCGTGGATCGCGAGGATTTTCCCTTTACTGTCAATATTAATCAGGAACGGGCCATACTCATCGCACAGCCAGTAGCCGCCCTTCCCGTCCGGCGTGATGCCTTCCGTATCCAGCCCGCGGTTATCGCCTTTCAGCACTTTTAAGGTGTCGCTTAGCGCGATTTCATTGGTGGAACCAATCACGCCACTTTGCAGCGGCAGACCGTTGATTTCGCCTTTATCGTCATGCAAAGGACGCGCGTCCACGGCCTCCGCTTTACCGTTTTGCACGCGGATCGTCATTAGCTGCGGGGCGAAATCCGGGGTAACAAAGATTTTAGCGTCATTTTTCCCCATTTTTGGCGAATCCGCGTTAGGACCGCGATCGGTCACGGTCATAAACGTCAAGGCGTCGCCCTGCTTGCCCATAAACAGCAGGCCAGAGCCAATCCCCACAGGCAGCCCGTTCGGAAACGCGCTGGCAAACGCACCGCTGTATTTGACATGCGCGCCTTCGGGAAAACTGACGACGTAACGCTCCGCGGTTGGCTGTGCCGCCAGGCCAGAGAAAGAGAGCGCACAACCAATTAGCACAGGAATGATTTTTCTTTTCATAGTGTTAGCACCCAGTAAGTGAAGCCAACAACGTAATGAAGAAACGTGTCAGAAAAATGACATGGTGAAAGCGGTTCGGCACGACGGGGCGTATAGCCACCTCCAGAAATGTAAACCTGTGTCTTTATCTGTGACAACTGAAACACTTTTGGAAATTATTAGAAACTCAATTAATTCATCCTGAACTAATTTTTCCGACCCGTTCAGCGTACGTTTAATGAGAATCCTGAACCCTTCCTAAACGCGAATGCATTACGTATTGACTCCTTGCCGGGTCAACATTCGAACAACATTTAAAATTCAAAAACCAAACAAAAACAGCATAAAAACGTGACAAGCATCGCATTTGCAGAGATAAACAGCTCTTGTTAAGGTGCCCTCAGATTAATTTGATGACGAGGAAAAACTCATGAAAAAGCTCAACGTTCTCCTTCTTTCCGCTCTGACTGCCGTATCGGGCTCCGCACTGGCCATGGGCGGCAGCATTGAGCAGGGTAAAAACTTTACCAACCTGAATGTGGAAATGGGGAAATCAACCTCCGGTCTGTACACCGAAGGTAGCTGGCTGAAAAACACAGATGACGGCACCACAACCGGTGGCGTAGGAGCAGGCTACAACTTTGAAGTCGGCCCGGTAATGCTGAACGCAGGCGCTAAGGCCCTCTACGTTGGCCCGAAAAAAGGCGATAACGGCGTGGCGTTCCCGGTCGGCGGCGGTGTGAACGTTGCCCTGACCGACAGCATCAGGGTATTCGGTGAAGGCTACGTTGCGCCAGACGGCCTGAACAACAGCGTGAAAAACTACGTTGAAGCGAACGGTGGCGTAAGCTGGACGCCAGTGAAGCCGGTGACGCTGAAGGTGGGTTATCGTCACGTGAGCGTTGATGGTAAAGACGGTCGTCCTAACCACACGCTGATTGACGGCGCATATGTTGGCGGTGGCGTGTCCTTCTAAGCCTGTTTGCCCGTTTCGCCCGGCGGCGCTACGCTTGCACGGGCCTACAATGAAGGGTGCAATTTATGAATATTATTGCACCTTGTAGGCCGGGTAAGCGCAGCGCCACCAGGCAAAAAAGGCGATGAGACTGTTAATAAAAAAACCTGCCGGATGGCAGGTTTTTTTATGTCCGACATTACTTGCGAACGACCACCAGCTTCTGGTTCACAAACTCTTTGATCCCCAGGTCCGACAGCTCGCGTCCGTAACCCGAACGTTTTACGCCGCCGAACGGCAGTTCTGCCGCCGTATCGGTGAGCCAGTTGATGTACACCATCCCGGTCTCAATACGCGATGCCATCTTCTTCGCGCGCTCAATATCCTGGCTGAACACCGCTCCGCCCAGGCCGTAGTGGGAGTCGTTCGCCAGCGCGACCGCCTCGTCGTCGTTTTTCACCACGTAAATCTGCGCTACCGGGCCAAAGAACTCTTCGAAGTACGCCGGGTTGTCGCGTGAGATGTTGGTCAGGATGGTCGGCTCAAAGAAGCTCCCGTCTCGCTGCACAGGTTTGCCGCCATAGTGCAGCGTAGCGCCGTTTTTCACCGCCTCGTTAACCTGTTTGGTCAACGTGTCGAGCGCGTCTTTAGAGGACAGCGGCCCCAGCGTGGTGCTTTCGTCCAGCGGATCGCCAATCTTCACCTGCTTAAATGCCTCGGTGAATTTGCTCAGGAAGGCATCGGCAATCTTTTCATGCAGGATAAAGCGCTTCGCCGCGGTACAGACCTGCCCGGCGTTGTTGAGCCGCGCGTTAACGCCGATCTTCACCGCCTTATCCAGGTCCGCATCGTCGAGCACCACGAATACGTCGTTACCGCCAAGCTCCAGCGTGGATTTCTTAATGTGCTTCGCCGCCTGGGCCGCTACCACGCTGCCCGCTTTTTCTGAACCGGTTAGCGCCGCGCCCTGTACGCGATCGTCAGCGATGATGTTCGCCACCTGATCGGACGAGATAAACAGGTTGGTCCACGCCCCTTCCGGCGCGCCCGCCTCACGCACCAGATGGGCGAAGGTTTCCGCACAGTGCGGCACAATGCTGGCGTGTTTAGCGATGACAGGGTTACCCGCCGCCAGGTTTGGCGCCAGAACGCGCATCAGCTGATAGTACGGGAAGTTCCATGGTTCGACGGCCATCAGCACGCCGATGGGGTGATGTTCAACCCATGCTTCCCCGAGTTCAGAGTCATACTTCACCGGGGCCAGGAACTGCTTCGCGTTGTCCGCATAGTAGCGGGCGATTTGCGCGCACAGCTTCACCTCGCCGCGGCTCTGTTCGATGAGCTTACCCATCTCCTGGCTGGCGATTTTCGCCAGCTCCTCCACGCGTTCGTCGATCAGGTCCGCCAGCTTATGCAGTACCGGCAGGCGCTGGCTTATGTCGCTTTTCGCCCAGTCGGAGTGATAGAGCGCATCGGCTGCCTTCAGCGCCGCTTCAACATCTGCGTCAGTGTGGGAGGGATATTCTTTGATGAGCTGGTTAGTGGCAGGATTTACTGTCTGATAAGCCATATCGAATCTCCATGTTTTACCGCTTAGGGTATTAAGGGTAGTCAACATGACTGGCTATGGACGTAAAGTTGGGTATATCCGGAAGGTTCTGAGTAAAGCGATGCCATACCGTGGCTGGCGTGGTATAAAAAACCTTCAGAAGGAGTTGCTATGACCGATACCCGCCACATCCGTCAGACCTTTCACCGCGCCTCGGGCCTTGAACTACGCAGCACGTGGCAGAGCATGCAGGCGTACAAACGCCATTGCCACCCTCAGCTCTCCATCGGCGCGATTGTGGAAGGCCAGACCTGCTGCGTGTGTAATGGCAGAGAATACATCCTCCAGCCCGGGGACCTGATTGTGATCCCGGCTTATGTCCCACACTGCTGCAACCCTGTTGCCGGGCAGCCGCGTAGTTATCATATGCTTTATATCGATACGGACATTCCCTTTGCGGTTCAGGTGATTCGCAACGCTACGCTGTTTATGTATTACCGGGAAGTTGTTGAGAGGATGTCCCCTGCGTCCGTGGACAAGCTGCTTGCTGCCCTTCCCCATTGCATGGATGAGGCAGAAAAGCCTGGATCAACCAGCCAGCAGGTTCAGCAGGCATTTCTTTCCAGTCTTTCCAGCCCGCCTTCCCTCGACGCACTTGCGCAACGATTCTCGCTGCGAAAGGAGACGCTGATCCGTACCTTCAAGAAGGACACGGGCCTGACGCCTGGCAGCTTCCTCAATATCTTCCGCGTAGAGTACGCCAAAGCGCGGCTGCGTGCCGGGGATGATATCGCCGATGTCGGCTACCAGAGCGGGTTTGCCGACCAGAGCCATTTTCATAAGACCTTTGTGCGCTACACCGCCGCCACACCGCGCCAGTACGCTACGGGCCGATCAATATCAGACAATAAATAGGTTCTGTGTTTTCGTAGTCTGGCCCCAGTTTTGCATTCTGAGGTCGCTATGGAACTGTTCTTCCCTTCCGCTTTTCTCGCCCTGGCGCTGGCGCATTTTGTTGCCCTGTTAAGCCCGGGCCCGGATTTTTTCCTGCTGATGGGCTACGCCGCCCGCTACCGACTGCGCGGCAGCGCCGGATTGTGCATCGGGATAGCGGCAGGAAATGGGCTTTACATTTTGCTGGTCATTATGGGATGGAGCGCGCTGCGTCAGTTCGCGTGGCTGTTCACGTTGATTGAATTATCCGGCGCACTGTATTTGCTCTGGATCGGCTCGCATCTTGTACGCAGCCGACCGCAGACGCTGGCGCTAAATGAAACACATGAGCGCTGCCCCTCGCTGCGTAAGCAGATCCTGCTGGGGCTGGGTTCGGCGCTGTTGAATCCCAAAAACGCGTTGTTCTACCTGGCGCTGATGACGACGTTACTCGGGCCGGACGTCACGCTGCTTCAGCAGGCGACCTGCGGCGTCTGGATGGTGATGGTAGTACTGGTATGGGATTTTGCGCTGGTGTCGCTGATGGGGTTACCGGCGGTTCAGCGAAAGCTCAGCCGTTCGCTCTGGCTGATAGAGCGCACGGCGGGGGTGGTATTGATGGGGTTTGGTGGGTGGGTGCTGTGGCGGTTTTTGCACTTTTCCCCCGTATCCCTCTATCCTTAACCCATGGAAAAACATACTGAACTCAAACGCGCCAAGCTTCTCGCGCTGTCGCTGCTGCTGATTGCCGCTGCGGCCTTTATCACTACCCTGTTCCTGCCGCAAACCTTCTGGGTACGCGGCGCAAAAGCTATTGCCGAGGCGGCGATGGTCGGCGCGCTGGCGGACTGGTTTGCCGTTGTCGCGCTGTTCCGCCGGGTGCCAATTCCCGTTATCTCGCGCCATACGGCGATTATCCCGCGCAATAAGGACCGCATCGGCGACAATCTTGGCCAGTTCGTGCAGGAAAAGTTTCTGGATACCCAGTCGCTGGTCGCATTAATTCGCCGCTACGAGCCGGCCCAGATGATTGGTGCCTGGTTCAGCAAGCCCGACAACGCCCAGCGCGTCGGGCTGCATCTGATGCAGGTGATGAGCGGTTTTCTTGAGCTGACTGACGACGGGCGCATTCAGCGCCTGCTCAAACGCGCGGTGCATAAGGCTATCGACAAGGTCGATTTAACCGAGACCAGCGCCGTCATGCTGGAAAGCATGACCAAAAACAACCGTCACCAGGTGCTGCTGGACGCCATCATCAACCGTCTGATAACCCTGATTCAGCGCGAGAGCACGCGGGAATTTATCTCTGACCAGATCGTCCACTGGCTGAAGACCGAGCATCCGCGCAAGGCGATGGTGCTGCCCACCGAGTGGCTGGGCGATCAGAGCGCAGAGATGGTGTCGAACGCGGTGAACACGCTACTGGATGATATCAGCCACGACCGCACGCACCAGATCCGTCGGGCATTTGACCGCGCCACGCTGAAGTTTATCGACAACCTGAAAAACGACCCGGAGATGACGGCCAAAGCCGACAATATCAAGCACTATCTGAAGAATGATGAAGCATTTAACCGCTACCTGGGTGAAATGTGGGCTGACCTGCGCCAGTGGCTGAAAAATGACATGCAGAGCGACGATTCCCGCGTGAAGCAACGTATCGCCAACGCCGGGCTGTGGTTTGGTGAGACGCTGTCGAATGATGCCAGCCTGCGTGCGTCGTTGAACGAGCATCTGGAGCAGGCCGCGCACCGCGTCGCGCCGGATTTTGCGGCATTCCTGACGCGCCATATCAGCGACACGGTGAAAAGCTGGGACGCCAAAGATATGTCACGCCAGATAGAACTCAATATCGGTAAAGATCTTCAGTTCATTCGCGTAAACGGTACCCTGGTAGGCGGAACGATTGGCCTGATTCTGTTTTTACTTTCTCAGTTGCCCGCCGTGGTGGGGCATTAATCCGCTTTTGGCGGCGCGATAACGTAGCGCGTCGCCTCGAAACGGTTCAGGATCAGGTGCATCAGAAAGACCATCGTCAGCGTGACCACCAGCGCGAAGGTAACGGAGGTGATACGGTACAGATCGCTGAACACCAGATCGCTGTCCGGATGCATGTTTTGCCCGAACATAATGCCGATGGTGGTAATGCTGGAAAATCCCACCCCGGCCCCGACCTTCTCCATCACGTGCAGGCGCGCGCCAAATGCCAGCCCGAGGCCGATCAGCGGCATCATCAGCAGCATATGGCTGCTGTGATCGTACAGAATAAGCTGAACGACGAGGATATAGAGACAGCCCAGCACCACGCCGACCACGCGCCAGATGGAGCTCATCACCGCGCCGCGGTAGTGCATCGGGAACAGGATCAGAATGCCCGCCATCAGCGCCGAGAGCGAATCGCTTAAGTCGCTCATCTGAAATACCACGAAAATCAGCGTCGCCACGGTGCCGGAGAGCAGCGACTCGTGGCGCACGCGGGCATCGTCTTTCTCTATCAGCGGCGGCGGCTTACGTGGCTCCACGTCCGGCAGCAGGTAATTCATCAGCGCGCTCAGACACACCGCCATCACGCTCGCTTCAATGTTGGAGAACAAAAGCGTGTGCCAGTTGGTGGTGGGGTAGCTCATAAAGTTGAGCATTACGCTCTGGCACACCACGCCCATCGAACCGAACAGAAACAGCGGCCCCTTGCTCATAAAGCGAAAGCGCATCACGTACAGGGCAAAGACCACCAGCGTCATAATGACCGGCCATTGCGACAGAAAGCCGATGATGATCACCATTTCGACGCAGTTGAGCGATGCGCTGAAGATAAACTGCTTCGCCACGTGGCGGTTAAACACCGGCACCAGCGACAGCAGCATGATCGGGTAGACCACAAAAAACACGCCGTAGCTGGTGTTATAGAAGCTCGAAATACTGAGCGCAATCATCCCGGCAAAGACGATGCGCAGGGTCTGGCGGAAGTCGTTTGCCGTGTAGACGATGTTGCCGTGCGGGGTAAATACCCGCGCCAGGGTGCTAATAGACATAGTGAAGCAGGCTCACCAGATGGATTTGCATCCCGGAGAAGAAGCGCGCAAAGGGCCCTTCGCTGTTGTAGAGCTGCACGGTGGCGCGCGCGCCGGTCGGCAGCGACTTCGGTAAGGCTTCGTCCAGCGCCACGTGAATGCGCATTCGCTGGGCATCGCGCACCCAGCGGTTAGAGGTTTCCGGTTCAGAAAGTTGACCGTTAACGGCTTCCTGACCGGCGAGGATCCCCGCGTCACTGCTGGTCACGTGGGCGCGGAAAACCCGTCCCGGAAAGGCGTCAAACACCACGGCGGCGTCGGTCCCCTGGTGGGTATGACGCAGGCTCTTCTCGCGGAAATCCGCCACAATATCCGTCTGCGTATTCACCAGCGCCAGCGCTGCCGAACCGGACGAGGCGTAAAAACCGGGGCTTAATTGCAGATTACTCACCGTGCCGTCCGCCTCGGCGTAGACCTTCGTCCAGCCAAGATTCAGCTCCGCTTCATCCAGCGCGTTACGGTATTTTTGCAGCGTCACGTTACGGTGTTCATTCCGCTCGCCGCGCTGAATGCGCAGGTTATGAATATTCGCCTGAATCGAGCTGACGGACTGCTCGCTGCTCTGCCAGGTAGTGCGGACCTTATCCAGATCCGCCTGCGACACGTTCTGCAGGGTGCTCAGTTTCTGGTAGCGGTCGAAAGTCACTTTGTCGTTACGCGCGGTCAGCACGGCGGTCTTCAGGCTGGCCTGCGCGGCGGCGATCTGCGCGTCCAGTTGTTCGTTGGAAAGGCGAGCCTGCTCAAGCGCGATCTGCGCCGCTTCCACTTTATTGCGAAACGGGGTGTCGTCGAGCTCAAACAGCAGATCGCCTTTCTTCACCTGGCTATTGTTGTGGACATGGACCGCCGCCACATAGCCGGAGACACGGGCAGACACCGGCGTCACCACGCGCATCACGGTGGAATCCGGCGTCAGCGGGATCCAGATATCCGCGACGATAAAGTAGACAAACATCAGCAGGAAAGAGGCAATACTTACCCTTACCCAGCGGGCAAACTTTTGTTCAGGAGTCATTATTTTTCGGTCTTGTTATCTTCTTCGCGGATTGTCCGCAAATTGCAGGCGATTTGATTCAGGGTGGCGCTGAAAATGTCGAGATGTTCAGGCGCGATGTTTTGCGATACGCGCGTCTGAAGCGTCTCAATTACCTGGGTGAGCCTGTTAAGTACAGCTTTTCCCTCAGGCGTCAGCGTCAGAAGCCGGATGCGCTTGTCATACGGCGAGACGGTGCGCAGCAGGTAACCCTGTTTTTCCAGCTGTGTCAGGGTGCGCATTAGCGGCGGCAGTTCAATGCCCTGCACCTCCGCCAGCTCACTCACCGAGACGTTATCCCCGAGCTGATGCAGCTGCATCATCACCGTCCAGCTCGACTGGGTTAACCCGGTATCGAGAATGGCGTCGTCAATGACGGCACGCCACTGGCGCACGATCATCGCCATCCGCATGCCCATCGGCCTGCGGCTAAACAGTTCTTCTTCACTCATGGGGAAACCTCTCGTCACACGCGGTCACGATAATAGTTATCAGGGTAAGTATCAAGAAACGAGAAGTTAAAGCGCAGGAATTGCGAAATGAGATTCTTCCTCTCCCTGTGGGCTGAGGGTTCCCCACAAATTAATGCGAGCACTGAGCAATCCCCTCGCCCCTCCGGGGAGAGGGTTAGGGTGAGGGGAACATACGGCGGTGGTGGTCATTCCGTTCACTTTATGTTCCTTGCTACTCTGTAACGACATGACCGGTGAACGTGCCAGGGTGGCTCAGTCGCCACCACCCTGGCAACCCGGGCTCCCGGCGGTAAATCGCCGCTTCGCGGTGCCCTCGGC
>NZ_JADDTS010000022.1:6256-65877 GCF_015159675.1 Enterobacter cloacae complex sp. S2 | reverse complement strand
AAGCTGACGTCCGGGGTCAGATCTTTGTAATCCTTGCAGGCCAGCTCGCAGGTTTTACACCCGGTGCAGCGGCTGGAATCAATAAAAAATCCATACTGGGTTGTCATCGGTTAATCCTTATGCCTTCTCGATCTGCACCAGGTTCGTGTGCTGCGGATTGCCTTTCGCCAGCGGTGACGGGCGGTGTGTGGTCAGGGTATTGATGCAGGAGCCGTGATCGACACGATCGCCGTTCATGTTGGCGTCATGCCAGGCGCCCTGGCCCATCGCGCTCACACCAGGCATGATGCGCGGGGTGACTTTGGCGGCAATGCGCACTTCGCCGCGATCGTTAAACACGCGCACCGTGTCACCGTTTTTAATGCCGCGCTTCTCGGCGTCTACAGGGTTAAGCCACACCTCCTGGCGACAGGCGGCCTGGAGCACATCCACGTTGCCGTAGCTGGAGTGGGTACGGGCTTTAAAGTGGAAACCGAACAGTTGCAGCGGGAATTTGCTGCGCTCGGGCGCGTCCCAGCCTTCAAAGGTTGAGGTATAGACCGGTAGCGGGGTGATGGTTTCGTCTTTTTGCAGTTCCCAGGTTGCCGCAATATCCGCCAGCTTGCTGGAGTAGATCTCGATTTTCCCCGACGGTGTTTTCAGCGGATTGGCATCCGGATCGTCACGGAATTTTTTATAGGCCACAAAATGTCCATTTGGATCTTTGCGCTTATAAATACCCATTTTTTTCAGCGCGTCGTAGGACGGCAGCAGCGGATCTTTGGCAACCATTTTGGCGTAAAGGTAGCGCAGCCACTGCTCCTGCGTACGGCCTTCGGTGAATTTCTGATAGACATCCGGTCCGAGACGTTTCGCTACTTCGCTCATGATCCAGTAGATGGGTTTGCGCTCAAACTTCGGGGCGGTTACCGGCTGGAGGAAAATCAGGTATCCCATGTTGCCGGCGTAATCGTTGGGGATGATATCTTCCTGCTCAACGGTCATCAGGTCCGGCAGGACAATATCGGCATACTTCGCGGACGAGGTCATGAAGTTGTCGATAACGACGATCGTTTCGCACTTACTCTCATCCTGCAAAATGTCGTGAGTTTTGTTGATATCAGAGTGCTGGTTGATGATGGTATTACCCGCATAGTTCCAGATGAACTTGATCGGCACATCCAGCTTATCCTTACCGCGTACACCGTCGCGCAGGGCGGTCATCTCCGGTCCACGCACGATGGCATCCGTCCAGCTGAAGCAGGAGATTTGCGTTTTCACAGGATTTTCCGGCAGCGGCATACGTTCGATGGTGATGGTGTAGGTCGATTCGCGCGCGCCGCTGTTGCCGCCGTTAATGCCGACGTTGCCGGTCAGGATCGGCAGCATGGCGATGGCGCGGGATGTCTGCTCGCCGTTGGCCTGACGCTGCGGGCCCCAACCCTGGCAAATGTAGGCCGGTTTTGCCGAACCGATTTCACGGGCCAGCTTAATGATGCGATCGGCAGGAATGCCTGTAATGCGCGACGCCCATTCCGGGGTTTTCGCGGTTTTGTCATCACCCTGGCCGAGAATATAGGCTTTGTAATGACCGTTAACAGGTGCGCCTTCCGGCAGGGTTTTTTCGTCATAACCTACGCAGTATTTATCGAGGAAGGGCTGATCGACGAGGTTTTCATTAATCAGCACCCACGCAATACCTGCCACCAGTGCGGCATCGGTGCCCGGACGAATCGGGATCCACTCGTCTTCGCGGCCTGCGGCGGTGTCGGTGTAGCGCGGATCGATAACGATCATTCGTGCGTTAGACCGTTCACGTGCCTGTTCAAGGTAGTAAGTGATCCCGCCGCCGCTCATGCGCGTTTCTGCCGGATTATTGCCGAACATCACCACCAGTTTGGTGTTTTCGATATCCGATGTACTGTTGCCGTCGTTGCTGCCGTAGGTGTAGGGCATTGCGCAGGCGATCTGCGCGGTGCTGTAGGTGCCGTAGTGGCTGAGGAAGCCGCCGTAGCAGTTCATCAGGCGTGCCACCAGCGAGGCGTAAGGGGAGGAGCGGGTGATATTGCCGCCGACAATTCCGGAGGAGTAGTTAATGTAGACCGCTTCGTTGCCGTATTTTTCGACCACGCTTTTCAGGCTCGCGGCGATGGTGTCCAGCGCTTCTTCCCAGGTGATACGTTCAAACTTGCCTTCTCCGCGTTTGCCCACGCGTTTCATCGGATAGTTCAGACGGTCTGGATGATTAATGCGACGGCGAATTGAACGGCCTCGCAGGCAGGCGCGAACCTGATGGTTGCCGTAAACATCCTCGCCGGTATTATCCGTTTCAACCCAATAGACTTCGTCATCGCGAACGTGCAGACGTAGCGCGCAGCGGCTACCGCAGTTTACCGAGCAGGCGCCCCAGACGACTTTATCTTCCGCTGGCTGAATAGCGGTCTGCACTGCGGCGGCGGCGCTTTTCAGACCAAAAGGCAATGCGATCCCACCGGCGGCAAGCGCCAGAGATCCTATGGCAGTAGATTAAACCAGAGTTCGACGGCTTATCCCGTCGTGATGTTCAACTTCGGACATAACTCACCCCATCATTGTTAATAATTATTTTCACCCGTGACTACAACCGGGCTAATGATGGGGGGAGTGTTACTTATTTAGAGGTATTAAATATTAATCCTCGTCAACTCAGGGGAATTAAGTGGGAAAATCATTGCGGCTCAGCGGGCGCATTCTCCTGCGTACCTGCACCGCTTACCGGGTAGTTTCCGCTACTGGTGCGAGTGTACAAAATTTTGAAAGTATCGTTGGCGCAATGCCCAACGACCTGCGCATCCGGCTGGTCGGCCTGATCGTTCGGCACGATGTTCAGGGTAAAGCCAGACTCCGGTACGCCGTTGTTGATAATCTTCTGCTGAATGTCGCTTTTCACGCGCTCGCAGGAGTCCGGGGCCGCAAGAATAGCAGGTGAAGCACTCATTAACAGCAGGGCGGTAATCCAGGGTAACCGTTTCATCTGTAGCTCCTTTTCACTGTGTAGACTGTAAGCATAGCAGGGTTAGGGTAAGCTTTTGTTTTTATGTCTCTCTTTCTGAATTGTCCTGGAGCCCCGCCTGCGTCATAAAATAAATTGCGAATAATGGTGCTGATTGTCTACCAGATAAGAAGGCAGGGTGCGTTTTGATACCTCTTGCCTGACCAGTTTTCGGTCTCGTCCCCAGATATCTTCGGCGTTGGTGATAACCTTCATAATATGTTCCGGGTTATTAAATTCCGGCAGATCGTATTCGGTATGAGAAATGGTAGACATTTTTTCGGAAATTCTTTCTGGGGTCATTACCCAGGAGAAATGCCAGCCGCCATCTTTCACAACCTTATTATTGATTTTTAGCCAGTTCCATTTAAACCATGACCAGTTTTTATCTTTGCGTGCACGCTTCCAGTTTCTGAAAGATTCAGGCTCACCGTGGAAGAAATGCTTAAGGTTGTAATAGGACGTCGCGCGGGGCAAGGTACATTTTCTCGGCGTACCATCCATGTTGTGAACCTGAAGATTAAACTGATAGTTGAACACGTTTTGATGAATAGTCGTGCAGAGCGCGCGTGGATTAATGGCCCTGACCGTCTCGGGAGAGAAAATTTCATCAACGTCTGACACCAGAATCAGATCGTCGTCTGCCGCGTCTTTTAACCCATTCATAATGGAGTTGCGAAGCGCTGCTTCATTTGCCCAGGCATCAACCTGGTTATTGTCAGCACTGTTTAAAATAGGCTGCGCGTCAAAAGGCACGTAAATAATTTTGTCTCTGAATTTGGCAAACTTCGTAATATCGAAATGTAATTCTCGCGGTATGCCCGTAAAAGAGTGTGTTGCTTCTACAATGACAAAACGGTCAACGACATCAGCGAGCGTATGTAATCTGATGTCGAGCAACATATCTTCGTCATAGTACAAAAAACAGTCGTAAATCATGATGTTAACCCGAAAATTTAAGAATCTAATTTTATAATAATGTGGAATTTTCCGCGCCCAAAGTAGCCACTTTGGCAGGTCTCGTCAATGCAAATGACGGATTTATACAGCGTAAAGAGTCAAATGAAGTGCTGTTATGTAAGTTGCTGTATTTGCTAATATGATTGTATCTCTCTCTGAACGGTAAATGATGTGAATAAATACGCAGCGATAACGCTACTGGCAACGGTACTGGTGGGATGTGACAACAACACCGCGCCGCTGTCATTTACGCCGGAGATGGCGAGCTTTTCGAACGAGTTTGACTTTGACCCTCTGCGCGGGCCGGTGAAAGATTTTACCCAGACGCTGTTGAACGATAAGGGTGAAGTCTCTAAACGCGTGACCGGAACGATGTCGTCGGAGGGGTGTTTCGATACCCTTGAACTGCACGATCTGGAGGCTAACACGGGCGTTGCGCTGGTGCTGGATGCTAACTACTACGTCGATGCGGAAACCCAGCAGCAGAAGGTGAAGTTGCAGGGAAAATGTCAGCTGGCGGAACTGCCGTCTGCCGGCCTGACGTGGGACACCGACGATAACGGGTTTGTGGTTGCCGCGCACAGCAAAGAGATGGAAGTGAAGTACCAGTATGATACCGACGGCTACCCGCTCGGTAAAACCACGGTCTCCGGCGACCAGCGATTATCGGTCAAATCGATGCCGTCGAAAGATCTGCGTAAGCGCATGGATTATACGGCGGTAAGCCTGTTGAACGATAAACCGATGGGCAATGTAAAGCAGAGTTGCGATTACGATCGCTACAACAACCCGGTGAGCTGTGAGCTGGTTATCGTCGATGACAGCGTTAGACCTACCATTGAGCGCAAGTACACCATCAAAAACAGCATTGAATATTATTAAGAATAAAACCGCGCAGGTTACTGCGCGGTGGGTTTAAGCAGGTTGGCGAGGAGGATTTATGCCCGGCCAGATGCTGATGCTGGAAAATGCACATGCGGATGGTGTTACGGTATTCGCCATTAATAAAGAACTCATGGATCAGTTCACCTTCCACCATAAAGCCGAGCTTACGGTAGATATGAATCGCTTTTTCGTTCTCTTTATCGACGATAAGGTAAAGCTTGTAGAGATTCAGGACGTTAAACCCATAATCCATCGCCAGCTTTGCCGCCCGCGACGCAAGACCTTTCCCCTGGTGCTCCGGTGAAATAATGATCTGAAATTCCGCCCGACGGTGAACATGGTTGATCTCAACCAGCTCAACCAGCCCGGCTTTCTCACCTTCGCACTCCACCACAAACCGGCGTTCACTCTGATCGTGGATATGCTTATCGTAGAGATCGGACAGCTCGACGAAGGCCTCGTAAGGCTCTTCAAACCAGTAGCGCATCACGCTGGCATTGTTGTCGAGCTGGTGGACAAAGCGTAAATCTTCGCGCTCCAGCGGACGGAGCTTAACGTCACACGGCGTCGACATTACGGTGCTACCGTGCGGCCAGTGCGACGATCCAGACAGCGCAGGGTGTTAGGCTCCCAGTAAGCGTTGACGTTGGCACTTTGCTGGCATTTGTCGCGGGCATCAAACGCGACGTCTTCTTTATCCCACTCTTTTTCCACGCGCTTATTCACTTTCTGACGCAGGCTGCGGGTGTCATTCCATTGTTCTTTGTCCATGGCGGCGTTCTGGCGGCTTTGCGCGCTGTCACCAGACTCAATGATGAGTTTGCTGGTTTCGGCTGATGCCGTTGCGGCAAAGGCGAACGAGGACAGCGCCAGTGCGGCTGTCAGACAAAGGCGTTTGCTTAATGTAGTCATAGCGTTTCCTTTAAACGGGTGCAGACAATCGGATTACCCCCTTGGATTCTACACCAATCCGAAAGGGTGTCATACCCGCGCGGCAGGTATGGGAACGATGAGAGCATTATCGCGTATGATGTCTAAATCAATCCTCACGAAACGAGAAAAATGTTCAAAACGACGCTGCTTTTTTTCGCGACCGCGCTGTGTGAAATCATCGGATGCTTTTTGCCGTGGCTCTGGCTAAAGCGGGGCGCTTCCGCGCTGCTGCTGATCCCGGCGGGTGTGTCCCTGGTCCTTTTCGTCTGGCTGCTCACCCTGCATCCGGCCGCCAGCGGGCGGGTTTATGCGGCCTACGGAGGGGTGTACGTCTGTACTGCGCTGCTGTGGCTGCGCTTTGTCGATGGCATCAGGCTAAGCCTGTATGACTGGGCAGGCGCGCTGGTTGCCCTGTGCGGCATGTTGATCATCGTGGCTGGCTGGGGACGCGCATAGTCGTCCTCATAGTGTGATCGCCCGCCGATTTTTCGATCGTTATACTCGTATGGTAGTAGTGTAGTTGCGTAAATTTCCTGCATCACAACGAGCGATGTAAGGAAATGGATTATGAAGATTGTCGGGGCTGAAGTATTTGTCACCTGCCCGGGGCGTAACTTTGTCACCCTTAAAATCACCAGCGATGAGGGCATTGTCGGCCTGGGTGATGCCACGCTTAACGGACGTGAACTTTCCGTTGCCTCCTACCTGAAAGATCACCTGTGCCCTCAGCTGATTGGCCGCGATGCGCACCGCATCGAAGATATCTGGCAATTCTTCTATAAAGGCGCGTACTGGCGTCGTGGCCCGGTCACCATGTCAGCGATTTCTGCCGTGGATATGGCGCTGTGGGACATCAAAGCGAAAGCCGCGAACATGCCGCTCTATCAACTTCTGGGCGGAGCCTCCCGGGAAGGGGTGATGGTTTATTGTCATACCACCGGGCACACCATTGACGACGTACTGGAAGATTATGCCCGTCATAAAGAGATGGGCTTCAAGGCTATTCGCGTGCAGTGCGGCGTGCCGGGGATGAAAACCACCTATGGTATGTCTAAAGGAAAAGGGCTGGCGTATGAGCCTGCAACCAAGGGCGACTGGCCGGACGAGCAGCTTTGGTCCACCGAGAAATACCTCGACTTTACGCCGAAACTGTTCGACGCAGTGCGCAGTCAGTTCGGCTTCAACGAACATCTCCTTCACGACATGCACCACCGTCTGACGCCCATCGAAGCGGCGCGATTCGGCAAAAGCATTGAAGAGTACCGCCTGTTCTGGATGGAAGACCCGACTCCCGCTGAAAACCAGGAGTGTTTCCGCCTGATCCGCCAGCACACCGTCACGCCCATTGCGGTGGGGGAAGTGTTCAACAGCATCTGGGACTGCAAGCAGCTGATTGAAGAGCAGCTCATTGACTATATTCGCGCCACCATAACCCATGCGGGCGGCATTACCGGGATGCGTCGCATTGCTGACTTTGCCTCACTCTACCAGGTGCGCACCGGCTCACACGGCCCGTCGGATCTGTCGCCGATTTGCCACGCCGCGGCGCTGCATTTTGACCTGTGGGTACCGAACTTTGGCGTGCAGGAGTATATGGGGTATTCAGAGCAGATGCTGGAAGTGTTCCCGCACAGCTGGCGCTTCGATAACGGCTATATGCACCCGGGCGACAAGCCAGGGCTGGGCATTGAGTTTGATGAGAAGCTGGCAGCGAAATACCCGTACGAACCGGCCTGTCTGCCGGTGGCCCGTCTGGAAGACGGCACCCTCTGGAACTGGTAAACGAGGAGCGAATAATGAAAAGCGTAGTGATCCAACAGCCGAATGCGCTGGTGATTGAGGAGCGTCCTCTCCCGTTGCCGGGCGCAGGCGACGTCCGCGTCAGAATTAAGCTCGCCGGTATCTGCGGTTCAGACAGCCATATCTATCGCGGGCATAACCCGTTTGCGAAATACCCGCGGGTAATCGGTCACGAGTTCTTTGGCGAAATAGACGCGGTTGGCGAAGGTGTGGAGAGCACCCGACTGGGCCAGCGCGTGTCTGTGGATCCGGTGATCAGCTGCGGGCACTGCTACCCGTGTTCCGTCGGAAAACCGAACGTTTGTACCTCGCTGGTGGTGCTGGGCGTCCACCGTGACGGCGGCTTCAGCGAATACGCCGTCGTGCCGGCGAAAAATGCCTGGCACATTCCGGATGCGATCCCTGACAAACACGCGGTGATGGTTGAGCCCTTCACCATTGCCGCCAACGTGACAGGGCAGGCGAAACCTACCGAAGAGGACGTGGCGCTGATCTACGGCGCAGGCCCGATGGGGCTGGTCACCGTGCAGGCGCTAAAGGGCGTTTACAAGGTGAAGCAGGTCATTGTGGTGGATCGCATTGATGAGCGGCTGGGGATGGCGCAACGCAGCGGCGCAGACTGGGTCTCCAACAACAGCGAGCACTCGTTACAGGCCGCGCTGGATGAAAAAGGCATCAAGCCGACGTTAATCATCGATGCTGCCTGTCATCCGTCCATTTTGCAGGAAGCGATTACGCTGGCGTCTCCGGCGGCGCGCATCGTGCTGATGGGCTTCTCCAGCGACCCGAGTCAGATCGTGCAGCAGGGGATCACCGGCAAAGAGCTGTCGATCTTCTCTTCGCGCCTGAATGCCAACAAATTCCCGGTGGTCATTGACTGGCTGGAAAAAGGGCTGATCGACCCTGAAAAACTGGTCACCCATACATTTGACTATCACCACGTTACAGACGCCATCGAACTGTTTGAAAAAGACCAGCGGCAGTGCTGCAAAGTCTTGCTCACGTTCGACCAATAATAATTCACGCGGTTAAGAGCCTGCGAAGACAGGCTCTCAGTGGTACGCATCTTACCTTGCAGAGATAGCCATTATGACTCAAGCACAACCTCAAAGAAGTACGTCAGACCTGGTGAAAGCCGCCGTATCCGGCTGGCTGGGCACCGCCCTGGAGTTTATGGATTTTCAGCTTTACTCCCTTGGCGCCGCGCTGGTATTCCATGAAATTTTCTTCCCTGAACAATCCGCGGCCATGGCGCTGATCCTGGCGATGGGGACCTATGGGGCAGGCTACATCGCGCGTATCGTCGGGGCATTTATCTTCGGCAGAATGGGAGACAGAATTGGCCGCAAAAAGGTGCTGTTTATCACCATCACCATGATGGGGATCTGCACCACCTTAATCGGCGTCCTGCCAACCTACGCGCAGATCGGGATTTTCGCACCGGTGCTGCTGGTGACGCTGCGTATTATTCAGGGGCTGGGCGCGGGGGCAGAAATCTCCGGCGCAGGTACCATGCTGGCGGAGTACGCGCCGAAGGGTAAACGCGGCATCATCTCCTCGCTGGTGGCCATGGGAACCAACTGCGGGACGCTGAGCGCCACGGCGATCTGGGCCGTGATGTTCTTTGCCCTCGATCGTGAAGAACTTATTGCCTGGGGCTGGCGCGTGCCGTTCCTCGCCAGCGTGGTGGTGATGATCTTCGCCATCTGGCTGCGTATGAACCTTAAAGAGAGCCCGGTGTTTGAGAAGGTTAACGACGCTGAAACCATTGCGCCGGTTGCTGCGCAGGATACCTCATTAGGTGCGATGTTTAAGAGCAAATCGTTCTGGCTGGCGACGGGGCTGCGCTTTGGTCAGGCCGGCAACTCAGGTTTGATTCAGACTTTCCTTGCCGGATATCTGGTGCAGACGCTGTTGTTTGATAAGGCGATCCCAACCGATGCGCTGATGATCAGTTCGATTCTCGGCTTCCTCTCCATCCCGCTGCTGGGCTGGCTGTCCGATAAAGTGGGGCGCCGTCTGCCGTATATCCTCTTTAACATTTCAGCCATTATTCTGGCTTACCCGATGCTGTCGATTATCGTCGATAAGAGTTACGCGCCGGGCGTGATTATGCTCTCTATCATCGTTATTCATAACTTTGCGGTGCTCGGGCTGTTCGCGCTGGAAAATATCACCATGGCAGAGATGTTTGGTTCGCGGAACCGCTTTACCCGCATGGCTATTTCGAAAGAGGCGGGCGGGCTGGTAGCTGTAGGGTTTGGTCCGGTGCTGGCGGGGATCTTCTGCAACATGACCGGGTCCTGGTGGCCGATTGTGGTGATGCTGGTGGCGTACTCGCTGATTGGGCTGGTCTCCGCGTTGCTGATGCCGGAAGTGCGCGACCGCGATTTGAGTGAAGCCGAAGATGCTGCGGAGGCTCCTCATAAGGAATCGGTAGCCTACGGCGCGCTCTCTTCACGCCGCTAGTGGTTTACATCTTGCGCTACCTGTCACACAACTTTTTACCGATGTCACACCACATGGCGAAAAGTTAATGTAAATCAAGATCTGAAAATGATGTATCAGTATGGTTAATGGCAGCGTTTTTTGACTCCGACTGCCATTCTAGATGGTGTAGTCAGCAGGCGCTGCCGCTCTTAAAAGGAAGCGGCAGTGGATCACAGCTTTCATTAATTAACGAGTCTCAATCATGGAAAACCGGTTATTACAGGCGAAGGCAACGCATCCTCAATACGATCGCGACAGCCTCAAGGCACGCATTGTTCATTTAGGGTTTGGCGCGTTTCACCGTGCGCACCAGGCTGTGTACACCGATATACTCGCCGCAGAACAGGGCAGCGACTGGGGTTACTGCGAAGTTAACCTGATTGGCGGCGAACAGCAGATCGCCGATCTGAAGGCACAGGATAACCTTTATACCGTGGCAGAGATGTCTGCCGATGCGTGGACGGCGCGCGTGGTCGGCGTCGTCAAAAACGCGCTGCATGCGCAGATCGACGGGCTGGAAACCGTGCTGGCGGCGCTGTGCGAGCCGCAGGTCGCCATTGTTTCCCTGACCATCACCGAGAAAGGATATTGCCACTCCCCGGCAACCGGACAACTGATGTTCGATCATTCGTTAATCGTTGCAGACCTGCAAAACCCGCATCAGCCTAAATCTGCGCCGGGCGTGGTGGTTGAGGCGCTGGCGCGTCGCAAGGCGGCGGGGCTACCGGCATTCAGCGTGATGTCATGCGATAACATGCCGGAGAACGGCCACGTGATGCGCAATGTGACCTGTGCCTACGCGCGCGCCGTAGACGGCGAACTGGCGGAGTGGATCGAAGCGAACGTCACCTTCCCGTCAACGATGGTGGACCGCATTGTGCCCGCCGTCACGGCTGATACGCTTGATAAAATCGAACAACTGACTGGCGTACGCGATCCGGCAGGTGTCGCCTGCGAGCCGTTCCGCCAGTGGGTGGTGGAAGATAATTTTGTTGCCGGACGTCCCCAGTGGGAAAAGGCCGGTGCGGAGCTGGTTTCTGATGTCATTCCGTTTGAAGAGATGAAGCTGCGAATGCTTAACGGCAGCCACTCGTTCCTGGCCTATCTCGGCTATCTGGCCGGTTATCAGCACATTAACGACTGCATGGAAGATGAACATTATCGCGCAGCCGCGCATGCGCTGATGCTGATAGAGCAGGCGCCGACGTTGAAAGTGCGGGGCGTGGATTTGGGTCGTTATGCCGACCAGCTGATTGCGCGTTACAGCAATCCGGCCCTGCGTCACCGCACCTGGCAAATCGCCATGGACGGTAGCCAGAAATTGCCGCAGCGCATGCTCGATTCCGTGCGCTGGCACCTTGTCCACCAGAAACCCTTCCCGCTGCTGGCCCTCGGCGTGGCGGGCTGGATGCGTTATGTCGGCGGTGTGGATGAGCAGGGTAACGCGATTGAGGTGAGCGATCCGCAGCTGGCGGTGATTCAGGCGGCGGTAAACGGTAGCGCTGAAGGTGAAAGCCGCGTTAGCGCGCTGTTGGGCATTGAGGCTATTTTCGGTAACGAGCTGCCGAAGGACACGGTATTCGTGGCTGCCGTCATGCAGGCCTATCAAACGTTGCTGCAAAAAGGCGCGAAGGCCACGGTTGCTGAGTACGCAGCCCGGCTTTAACGCTTTGACATGCCGCCGTTCGCGGCGGCATGTCGGGGCACAGCTTAGTGCATCCCCAGGCGAATCAGCTCAATCGGTTCGAACTTACCTTCGCATCCTTCCACTTCAACCGTTTTACCACGACGCACCTGCTCGGCATTAAGGCCGTCGCTGTGGATCGCTTTAATCACGCCAAACTGACCTGTGCCGCTAATCATGACGCGGCTGCCAGTGGTGATTGCATTTCGGTTACGGTCGTATGTCATCATGGTATTTTCTCCTCTCGCACTTATCCGTTACGGCGCTAATTCAACGGCTGCCGTTCACGGGGCACTATTAATACGCCTCTCTTAAACGAAATTATTTGCTTTTGATCAAGCTCACACTTTTTTCTTATTTCCTGATGGCGTTGACGGTTCAGGACACCGCTTTACAAAGCGGACAGTTATTTTCCTTAATTGATAGTTTCCAGACGCAAGTGTTTAGGCTTTGTTTATATCCACAATGCCATTCTGGAGGCAGAAAATAACCCTTCATCGGAAAAGGAGTCAGGCTTATGTATAAGAAAATTTTGATGCCTGTTGACGTGTTTGAAATGGATCTAAGCGATAAAGCGGTACGCCACGCGGTCAACCTCGCGAAATCGGAAGGCGCGACGATCACCCTGGTCAACATTCTCCCTAACAGCAGCCGTTCGTTACTGCGGGGGTTCAATGCCGATATTAAGAAGTTCGAAGAGTATATGACCGCCGAGTCGGATAAGAAGATGAAGGCACTGAAACGGCTCTTTGATATGTCCCCAGAAAATATTGATTGTGAAGTACGTTTCGGCAACGTACGCGATGAAATCATCCAGCTCAGCAAAGAGGGGAAATATGACGTTATTGTTATTGGATCAAGAAACCCGAGCATGACAACACATCTGCTGGGCTCGAATGCTGAAACTATCCTGCGCTACGCCACTATTCCGGTATTAGTGGTCCGCTAATCACTTCGCCGCAACCGAAAGGGGGCGGCGAGGTTTTATTCTTCGCTGAACCACTCGCGGTTTTCCTGACGAATTAACTGAACTGACTCGCTAATTTCCTGAAGGTGAAGCGTCATCGCTTTATCTACGGCTTCCACGTCGCGTTTTTCCAGTGCGCTGAAAATATCGTGATGCTGGCGCAGCAACATCTCTGGCGGAGAAACATGGTCGAGGCTCATGTAGCGCACGCGGTCGATGGTAGCTTTGATGTTTTCGACGGTATCCCACGCGAGCTGGCACTCGGCGATCTGCGCCAGTTTCTGGTGAAATTCGTCGTCCAGCTGGAAAAAGTCGTTTAACTGTTTGCGGTCGATGGCAATGCGTTGCTGATGCAGGTTTTGCTCCAGCAGGTAGCACTGGTTATCGTTGATGAGCGACGCGGCGCGACGCACAACGGCGCACTCAATGGCCTGGCGAACAAAACAGCCATTCCGTACCTGCGAAAGCGAAATTTTATTTACATAGCTGCCGCGCTGAGGGCGGATCTGGATAAGGCCGTTTTCTGCGAGCTTAATAAACGCCTCGCGCACGGGCTGACGGGAAACGTCAAAACGTACCGAAACCTCTTTTTCTGAGAGTGGCGTTCCCGGTGGGATCAGGCAGCGAACGATATCACGGCGTAAGATGCGATAAATTTGCTGATTTACAGGCTGGGTAGGATTAAGTTGCGATTCAGCGGCCATGGGTTGTGATTTCTCAGAGAGTTAACCTGAACATACTACCATTCTTTTAACCGTCATCACATACCCGGCCCGCAGGCCGGGAAGGGTGAATTACCCGCGATGCACGCTGAGTCCGGCATAGGTCTGGCTGACGGGCATCATCTCAACCGTGTTGATGTTGACATGCTTCGGCAGCGTCGCGACCCACCAGACGGTTTCGGTGATATCTTCCGGCGTTAGCGCATTCGCATTTTCATAGGTTTTATCCGCTTTCGCGTCGTCACCCTTGAAGCGCACGTTGGAGAATTCCGTTCCACCGACCAGACCCGGCTCAACATCGGTCACGCGGATCGCGGTACCGTGCAGGTCGGTGCGCAGGTTCAGGCTGAACTGGCGTACAAAGGCCTTGGTTGCGCCATAGACGTTGCCGCCCGCGTAAGGCCAGCTGCCTGCGGTGGAACCGATATTAATGATATGACCACGATTACGTTCAACCATGCCCGGCAGCACGGCGCGGGTCATGTACACCAGGCCTTTGTTGTTGGTGTCGATCATGTTCTCCCAGTCTTCCACGCTGGCTTTGTGGGCAGGCTCCATGCCCAGCGCCAGGCCAGCGTTATTGACCAGCACGTCGATTTCACGCCATTCGGCAGGCAGGTTGGCAATCATCTCTTCAATGGCGGCGCGGTTGCGCACGTCCAGCTGTGCGGTCAGGATGCTGTCGCCCAGCTCGTCTTTCAGCTCCTGGAGACGCTCCTGACGACGACCCGTTGCAATCACCTTATGTCCGTTGGCGACGAAGCGACGCGTGATGCTTTCACCAAAACCTGCTGTCGCCCCGGTAACTAATATAATCATCTCACTGTTCCTCAACGCTTTTTGTGTTGTACTACCATAGCACGCACTCGGGCACATCGTTAAGGCAACATTTGTATGACGCCATTGCAGGCCGGAGCAGGCTGGCCTACTCTGGTGAGAAATACCGTGCTCAGGAGTAAACGATGTCGGTCAACAACCCTTTCTTTGACGTTAGCCTGCTGCCTTATCAGGCTCCGCGTTTTGATGTGATAGAAGACAGCCACTATCGCCCGGCGTTTGATGAAGCAATGCGCCTCAAGCGTGCAGATATTGACGCGATTATCGCGCAGAGCGCCGTGCCGGACTTCAACAACACCGTGCTGGCGCTGGAAAAGAGCGGGGCCATGCTGTCGCGCGTCAGCAGCGTGTTCTTCGCCATGACGTCCGCACACACCAACGATTATCTTCAGGCACTGGACGAGCAGTTCTCCACCGAACTGGCCGGGCTGGCGAACGATATCTGGCTAAACGATACGCTTTTCGCTCGCGTGGAAGCCGTCTGGCAGGATCGCGACACGCTGGATGCCGAATCCCGCCGGCTGACGGAGGAGACGTATCAGCACTTTGTTCTTGCGGGCGCGCGTCTGAACGCCGATGAAAAAGCCGAGCTGAAATCTCTGAATACCGAAGCCGCCACCCTGACCAGCCAGTTCAACCAGCGCCTGCTGGCTGCGAACAAGGCGGGAGGGCTGGTGGTGGATGATGTTCACCAGCTTGACGGACTCAGTGCGGAGGAGATGGCTGCCGCGGCTCATGCTGCCGCAGAAAAAGGGCTGACGGATCGCTGGCTGATCCCGCTTCTGAATACCACGCAACAGCCCGCGCTGGCGGCGCTGTCTTTGCGCGAGACCCGTAAAAAGCTGTTTAGCGCGGGCTGGGAACGCACTCAAAAAGGCGACGAAAACGATACGCGCGACCTGATCCGTCGGCTTACCGCGTTGCGGGCAAGACAGGCGCAGCTGCTCGGCTTTGACAACTATGCCAGCTGGAGCATTGCCGATCAGATGGCGAAAACGCCGGATGCCGCGCTCGAATTCATGCGCGGGATAGTTCCTGCGGCGCGCAGCAGGGCCGCGCTGGAGCAGGCGGATATTCAGAAGGTCATTGACGACGAGCAGCGCGGTTTTACGGTGCAGGCCTGGGACTGGGCGTTTTATGCCGAACGCGTGCGTTCAGCGAAATACGCGCTGGATGAGTCGCAGATCAAACCCTATTTCGCGCTCAATACCGTGCTGGAAGATGGCGTATTCTGGACCGCCACGCAGCTGTTCGGTATCCGCTTTGTCGAGCGTTTCGATATTCCGGTTTATCACCCGGACGTTCGCGTGTGGGAGATTTTCGACCACACGGGTGAAGGCATGGCGTTGTTCTACGGCGGCTTTTTCGCGCGTGATTCCAAAGCGGGCGGGGCGTGGATGGGGAATTTTGTTGAGCAGTCTTACGAGTTTGCCGCGCGTCCGGTGATTTATAACGTCTACAACTATCAAAAACCAGCGAACGGGCAGACCGCGCTGATCTCCTGGGATGATGTGATTACCCTGTTCCACGAGTTTGGCCATACGCTGCATGGCCTGTTTGCCAGCCAGCGCTATGCCACGCTTTCAGGCACCAACACGCCACGTGATTTCGTTGAATTCCCGTCGCAGATCAATGAACACTGGGCCAGCCATCCGCAGGTGTTTGCGCACTTTGCCCGCCATTATCAAACCGGCGAGCCGATGCCGGATGCGCTGCGGGAAAAAATGCTCAATGCGACCCAGTTTAATAAGGGTTATGACATGACGGAACTGCTGAGCGCCGCGCTGCTGGATATGAACTGGCACGGCATTCATGAGCCCATTGAAGACGTGGAAGCCTTTGAAGCCGCCGCGTTGAAAAAAGAAGGGCTGGATCTTCCAGCCGTACCGCCGCGCTATCGCAGCAGCTATTTTGCCCATATCTTCGGCGGCGGCTACGCGGCGGGCTATTACGCCTATCTCTGGACGCAGATGCTGGCGGACGATGGCTACCAGTGGTTTGTCGAGCAGGGTGGTTTGACGCGCGAAAACGGACAGACATTCCGCGAGGCGATTTTGTCGCGCGGCAACAGCACTGATTTAGCTGAACTTTACCGGAACTGGCGCGGGCACGATCCGAGGATCGAACCGATGCTGGAGAATCGTGGATTGAGTGTTTAAGGGCTTTTTAGTGTGGAAACAGAACCGGGCGCGATGCCCGGTTTTTTGTTCGATTTTTTCTTCCCCGAAACTCCTCCAAATTCCTCCCCAAAATGAATCCTTAAATTCTGCGAAATTTGCAGGATAACTTTCTTATGGCTGACCCTATATATCAGGGCGAACGACTGGGCAGCTTCCTGCTGCGCCAATGGAGAGGGAATTAATTGTGGCACGTACCCGGGGCTGGAGTGGCGCTGCCTGCGAGGAAAGGTGAATAGGCTGCCCAGTAAATAAAGAGGTTATGGAAACTTGAATACATTACAGTTCATCAGGATTGTTCGATACGCTGATCCCGATCTTGATCAGACTTAAAATCATCAATGCCAGTACCATTGCCACGATAGTAGAGATGATAAGCGTTGTCATAAAGGCCCCCTTTGTGAGTATATCTTTTAGACTGTTTGAATCAAAAAATGTTCCGAGTCCTAAATAATATATGACATTAGACAGGAATGTATCGTCTGCTAAATGAAAAAAAAGCCTACGCCAGGTAGGCAATACTGATAATTCCTAATTGTTTTAATAATGCTTGTTACTAAAGGTTATCTGCAGTGTTGGTAGAAGATATTGAAGCTTATAGATACTTCCTGGCTGCATCTAATATTTCCTGAGATGTAAGCTCTCGATCTGATGCAACATAGATAACTTCATGGTCACCTGTTAAAGAGGGAAAACCGGCTGACATTATCGGAAGGTTTATCCCTTCTCCATTAGGGTATTGTTCGCGTATTGATGTCACGCCCTTAAGTACGGTGATTACTTTACCTGGTTTACCATTAAAGAAAATAATTACTTTTTTCATGTATCACCATGTATTTCAGGGGGTTTTATGGCCCGGGGTTGTTCGAAAGGTGTTGATTTATTGACGTTTAGTTACCTCTTTCGAAATTAAAACAAGCAATATTCTGCCTTAACGTGTACTGTAGCAGTCCATTTGTACTGGAGAAGCTTATGTCTGCACGTAAAAACACGCAATTCCGCCGAAATTATTTAGTCAAATGCCCTTGTCCAAACTGCACAAGAGACTCGGAGCATAGTTACAATCGTGTACAAAAGGGAGCTCAACTGGTTTGCCCTTACTGCAACGCGTTGTTCAAATCCCCTCAACATTACTAAAAAATCTCATATAATAACTAAGAAGTGATGCTTTTGGAGGCTGCCTAACCTCTTACGCACTTTAATATTTTATAAGCAGTTAGTTTCTGCTTTGAGACTATTCATGCAGCAGTCCTGCATTTCATCACATCGGTCAGCAAATTTGACGGTGCTGTAAATATGCTGGCCTGTTGTAATGATATTCGCAAACGATAAATGACGCTTCTGATTATTTAATTCACAGAAGCTTAAGCGGTCATTGAGGGGGGTTATTTATCGCAAAGCGTAACATTTGCAGCTGTCGGACCTTTGGTACCGGCAATGACAGCAAATTTAACTTTTTGGCCTTCAAAAAGAGTTTTGAATGTCTCTCCCTGTAGAGAAGAAGAGTGAACAAGGATATCTTTACTTCCATCGAGTGGGGAGATGAAGCCAAAGCCCTTATCATCGTTAAACCACTTAACAAGACCTATCATTTTTGATGACATAAAAACTCCACTTGAACACTTAAAAGTTACAAGTTCATGAAAAGAAACGCATGATGGCATACGTATGGACTCAAGAGGAGGGGATATCAGAGATAGCACCTGGTTATGAGGACTACTTTGGAAAAGTCAGATTCACATTGCATCGAACCAACCGCATCATTAAGGCACGTGTAGATCTTTTAAGCAAATCTTATTTTAGCCATCTGGGAGGCCATACAGATTAGATTAGCCAATCCAAATTTTTCCTGTGTCGTCGAATTTGATTTACAGCAAGGAAATAATTTGTCCCGTAAAATGACAGGAGTTGTCAAAGGTTTTGACTTCAATAGAGAGAAGGGTTTTATTATCCCATCTAAAAAGTGCAGGTCTAACTAAGATCAGATTTGATTTCTATTTGCTCTATCAAATTCCTCCCCTGGTTTTTTACATTTCCTACTGTACGCGTTACCGCATGCCAGACGAACTTATCGGCGGGCACTGCACCATCTGAAGCTATCTCTTCAGCTTCTTTCCCGCCAACATGCTGGCGCATCCACTCGCGTGCCGCTTCTGGTGACAAAACCAGTGGCCTGCGGTCATGAATGTCGACGAGGCCTTTATCAGCCGCAGACGTCACAATCAGAAATCCCTCGGCTTCATTGCCGCGCTCAAACGGTGTGCTTCCGATCGCCGCCATAAAGATTGGCTGACCGTCGGCCCGGTGGATGAAGTAGGGTTGTTTCTTGTCACCTGACTTCTTCCATTCGAACCATCCATCGGCAAAACAGATCGCCCGGCCATGTTGCCACAGAGGTTTAAACATTCTGCTGGTGGCCGCGGTTTCTACACGTGCGTTAATCAGTGGTGCTTTGTCCCACCATCCAGGTGCGTAGCCCCAGAACACCGGATCGAGGTGCAGTAGTTCGTCGCGTTCGCTCAGCAGCAGGACTTTGGTACCGGGCGCGACGTTGTACCGGCCAATGGGGGCCGGGTCATACGCGATGTCGCGATCGCCTTCGTCGGCAAGGTAGGCCAGGTATTCTTCACGGGTTTGGGCTTGTGCAAAGCGTCCACACATAGAAACCTCCAGTCGGATGTCATACTCAAAGTATAGGGCAGGGATAAGATGACTTGATCGACATGCAAAAGCTGTATCTTGTACAAGATAACGCGAGAAAATGGGCAGAAATTCCGGGAGGCGTTTTTATCTTGCGGGCACGATCCGAGAAATGAACCGATGCTGGAGAACCGCGGGTGAGTGATTAAAGGCATTACTGGCTGAAAACAGAACCGGGCATTGCGCCCGGTTTTTCCCCGGTGGGCTGGTATTTGTTAACCTTGTTACTCTTGCGTCAGCCACATGTCCGACTCTTCAAACATTTCCTCAAGCATACGGTTCAGCTTTTCCCGGTCGCTTTTGCTGGCATCGCTATTCAGGCCATTCGCCTGCATTGGCTTAACCGTCACGCTGGCATCAGGAAAAATCCGGTGCACACGTTTTGTCAGTTCAGCCAGAATTATCTCCCTGGCTCCCTCCAGCCCCTGTACGTTTCGCTTGTCATAAACCAGTTCAACAAACATTATTTTTTCCCTATGAATATTAATTGTGCGATTCTGTCTGCACGTAAAAATACTACTGTATATGGGTACAGTCAAACGGCATTCCGGCTAAAGAAATGCCATGCCGCCCTTCACCTTGTTTATGTTGATGACAATCTATTCATTTAGCCTTTAAAACGAGCAGTCGAAGCGTTTAATCGTAAAATTTACAAAAACCATAATTTGAAGCCAGAGAGAAACTTACAAACGAAACGGTGAAGGTTTAAACAGTCGCTACGGTTCAGCTGCCTTGCGCGTGCTTTAAAACAAAACTACTGTATATAAAAACAGTATTAGAGGTATGCGTAATGGAATTTATCAGACCTACAGAACTGCGTGAGATTATCGCGCTTCCACTTTTCAGCGATTTAGTTCAGTGCGGATTCCCAAGCCCGGCTGCCGATTATGTGGAGCAGCGCATTGATCTTAATGAACTTCTGGTTGCCCACCCCAGCTCGACGTATTTCGTTAAAGCCGCGGGTGATTCAATGATTGAAGGGGGAATAAGCGACGGCGATTTACTGGTGGTCGATAGTTCCCGAACGGCTGAGCACGGCGATATCGTCATCGCCGCGGTGGAAGGGGAATTCACCGTTAAGCGCCTGCAACTGCGGCCTAATGTTCAACTCAATCCGATGAACAGCGCTTATTCACCGATTATCGTTGGCAGTGAAGACACGCTGGACGTTTTTGGTGTGGTCACTTTTATTGTTAAATCGGCCAGCTGATATGTTTGCGCTCTGTGATGTGAATTCATTCTATGCATCATGCGAGACGGTATTCAGGCCAGATTTGAGAGGCCGACCGGTGGTTGTCCTCTCAAATAACGACGGTTGCGTGATAGCGCGCAGCGCAGAGGCCAAAGCCGCTGGCGTTACCATGGGGGCGCCATACTTTAAGCAGAAAGACCTGTTCCGGCGCGCCGGCGTGGTTTGCTTCAGCAGTAACTACGAACTTTACGCTGACATGTCCAGCCGGGTAATGACCACGCTGGAAGAAATAAGCCCTCGCGTCGAAATATATTCCATTGATGAGGCCTTTTGTGATCTCACCGGGGTTCGTAATTGCCGGGACCTGACTGATTTTGGCAAGGAGATCCGTGAAACGGTTTTGAAGCGTACGCACCTGAAGGTCGGCGTTGGCATAGCCCAGACGAAGACGCTGGCGAAGCTGGCAAATCACGCGGCGAAGAAATGGCAGCAGCAGACGGGTGGGGTGGTTGATTTATCCAATATCGACCGCCAGCGCCGGTTGTTGGCTATCGTGCCTGTAGAGGACGTATGGGGCGTGGGCAGGCGCATCAGCAAGAAGCTCAATGCGATGGGTATCAAAACGGCGCTGGATCTCTCAGAGCAGAGCACGTGGATTATCCGCAAGCACTTCAATGTAGTGCTGGAGCGAACGGTCCGGGAGCTCCGCGGCGAGCCGTGCCTCGATCTGGAAGAGTTTGCACCGACAAAGCAGGAGATCGTCTGTAGTCGGTCATTCGGTGAGCGCGTGACAGAATACGAGCAGGTGCGCCAGGCTATATGCAGCTATGCGGCCCGTGGCGCTGAGAAGTTACGTGGCGAGCACCAGTATTGCCGCTTTATCTCGGCGTTCGTAAAGACCTCTCCGTTCGCTCTGAACGAACCCTATTACGGCAACAGTGCCTCAATGACGCTTCTCACACCCACTCAGGACTCCCGCGACATTATCAACGCCGCGGTAAAGTGCCTCGACAAAATCTGGAAGGAGGGCCACCGCTACCAGAAAGCTGGCATTATGCTCGGGGACTTCTTCAGCCAGGGCGTTGCCCAGCTCAATTTGTTTGACAACAGCGCGCCGCGTGCCGGAAGTGAAAAGCTGATGGAAGTGCTGGATCGTCTGAACGCGAAAGATGGAAAGGGTACGCTTTATTTTGCCGGGCAGGGCATACAGCAGCAATGGCAGATGAAGCGTGAAATGCTTTCGCCGCGGTATACGACCCGGTATTCAGATTTACTGAGAATTCGATGAATGTTAATGGCTGTTTTGTGCCAGAAGCGGACATTGATATAAATGGCAATTGATCAAACGCCAGCCCCTTTACTTTGTCCTACAGGATCTCAACCACTTCAAACTCTTCTGCGATCAACTCCATATCTTCAGAAAAATGGCCTTCGCGGCTGAAAAATCTCTGATGCTCTTTCTGCCAGTATTTAAATGGTGTTCTTAAACGGAACGTACGCCAGTTTGCCGGATGGTTTAATAAAAACTCACCTGGCGTGTCTGCGCGAATGTACTACTTTCAGTAAAGTGACTTTTACAGGGAGGGTCAATGAAACCATTATCGCTTTTATTATTGTCGAGCCTGACGTTAGTGGGTTGTGGCGCGAACAATACCCCTTCAAATACGCCTCTTCCGGGTGTAAAAACCTCCGTCGGGACGAGCACGCTTGAAGCCGGTGCTCAGCTTATCCAGTCCCGTCCGCCCATTGATGCAATGAGTGCCTACCTTGACGGTTTCCATTTTTATAGCGGGGATAAAAATGGCCAGATGGAAGCCCATCATTATGTAACCGTGTTGAATGAAGACGTGATGCAGGCGGTGATCTACGACGGTAACACCAAAGATGCCCGTTTAATGGGCGTTGAGTACATCATTAGTGAGCGTTTGTTTAACACACTGCCGCCGGAAGAAAAAAAATTGTGGCACAGCCATCAATATGAAGTGAAATCCGGCAGCCTGATTGCTCCAGGTTTACCTGCAGTGGCTGACAAAGCATTGATGAGCAAAATTGTGAATACCTACGGCAAGACCTGGCATACCTGGCACACCGACCGCGATAAAAAGCTGCCGCTCGGCATTCCGGCACTGATGATGGGCTTTACCGGGGAAGGGCAGTTAGACCCTAAACTTCTGGCGGACAGAGATCGACGCTTTGACGTGAGCACGCAAGCCATCAAAGAAGAACGTAAGGATATTGTGGCGCACCCAGTTGCTAAGGGAGCGGATGCCTGGCAACGTGGTGAAGAGATCCAGCTTAAGCGGGTTAAAGGTTCAGGTGAGCATGGCCAGGGCGACACAAGCCATTTTTGATATCAAAAGCCTTCAGGAATACCCCGGCAACGCCGGGGATAGGGCCAGTCCTATTATTTTCTCGTCCTCAGGCATCAGAAACGCCATGTGGCTGAAAGATTACCTGCAATCGAGTCATAGCCAGAACGAAACATTTCGCTTTCAACCCCGATGCCCAATTCGACATCAGCGTTGATTTTATAGCTCATACCTGCCTTAACACCCAGAGTGTCACGACCAGTCACCTGATTCCTGGAACTAAACCCTGTGCTTCGATAGTTGGCGAAAGAGGCTTGTTGCACTACGTTGCCATCAAGCAGTTCATGATCCCAGCTGAGCTGCAGCTCAGCTGCGAACGACGCCCCTGAAGCGAGGGGTACATTCCAGTTACCATTCACCCCGATACTTGATCTCAGAGAATCGAAGGTCTGCGAACCCAGCATCAGTCGGCTGCCGTCATTGCCGCTTTCCTTCACGTCGGGACGATGTAATGTGGTGTAATTCAATGACGTTACCGGTCCGGCGTTCACATTATTATTCAGCGCCCATCGATAGCCTCCGCCGGCCGTAACAGAACCTGACAATCCGGTCCAGGTGGCATGGTAGCTTGCTCCGTAAGTTTCTACATTAATGTTTCTGTCCAGCCAGCTGTCTTCAATACCCAATCGGCCAGTGCCGAATAAATACATTCCTTCGGACCTTTCAGCGCCGTAACGAGCATGAACACCCAGATCGAAAGCAGTGGTTTTCCCGGTTGCGGTTTCTGGTGATTTCACCGTCACCGACTGACCGCTGACCGCACCATGAAAGCCATACATCCAGTTGTGATTCTCATCGTTTTGTTTTTCAGCACCGAATACAATGCCATAACTGCTGGCGTCGTACCCTACACTGTCACCCTGACGCTGTTGCCAGAAGCCGCCGCCAAAGGGTATGGCAAAGCTGCGCCATTCGCCTTCCGTCAGTTGCTTCGGCATAACCACAGGATTTGGCCCGCCAACGATCCGCGCTATCTGCTGTTCACGCTGCAGGGAACTTGCGAACATGGCGCTGTAGGCGCCCGCAGAAAGTTGCGGCAAGGCATTGCTGATACTCCCGCCATCAGTGGCTGAGAAATCCAGAGTACGGTACAGCGGTTGTATATCCGACTTAGCTTCCGCCACAATTTTATCCAGCGCTTGCCCTACCTGACGCGCATTAGCGTCCTGCGCATACCGGCTGTATGCGTTTGAAGCGCGCAGCATTGAGAGCTGCCAGCCATTCTTTCCCTGTGGCGTTGTTTGCAGCGTTAGCGTGGGTGAACGGAGCACGCTGTTCACCGCACTGAAATTGCCGTCGGAAGCGTCCGTTTTTAGCAAATCTTGCGTATTCAGACGCCAGTTTGTTGCGTACCAGTCCGGCTGCGGCGCAAACGTCAGTTGACCGTCAAATTGTGCGTGACCGTCCACTCGCAGAGTATCATGCCTGCCGCGCCCGTCGACTTCCAACAACAACTGCCCGGTATTCCCCTGTTGATAAGCACCGGATATATTGATTTGCCCAAGTGAATTACCCGGAGCAAGGATCCCGTTATTTACAAAGCGGCCTTCCTCATTAAGCGTATAGCTGGCGTTGCCGGACAGGCTGGCACCTGGCGCGATAGTCATGCTGTAAATCTGGAAATCGCCATTAAGCGAGGTTTTCCCTCCGTGCGCGTCCAGTGCCAGATTATTGATACCTTCAATGTTTCCGCGGTACGTAAAGCTGAAATCAGCATCGGCAGCTTCCGTCGCTTGCCCGTACGCATTGGCCTTCCGACCGAAGGTAAGCAGCGTTAACCGCTGTTGGCCATAGTCATCCCGCTGGGCGTAGTCCGAATAAATATAACCCCCCAGCCGGGCACCCGTTAATATATTTATATTACCGACCAGCGCGTTCGGTGATATATAAATCGCCGCGCCTTTACCGGCAACCCGTCCGCTGATGTCGGCATTGTCTACCAGCGCTCCCTGCAACTCGGGTAATAACGCATCGTAATAGCCGTCCACGATATGAAGCCAGGATCCGCGATAGTCCACCTCGTTACCCAGGAGGTTATTGCCAAAATCAAAACTGATACCGACGCCACTGGCTCCCAGTGCCTGAACGTCGCCACGTTGAATAAGGCTGTGCTGTTTACCGTAGGCAAACATCACCCCACGGCCATTAACGCCATCGGCGTATATCCGTACACCGGGATCGATGCTCAGGGTGTTATTTTGCCCATCTATACGGATGCCCGCGCCGCCAGCCCCTGACGTCAACAGGTCCGCTTGTTGAAAGATATGGTTATTACTGCCATACACATGCAGGCCAACTCCCAGATTAGCGGTATTGTATTGACCAGCCAGATAGCCATCCGCCTGCTGATTACGCTGAAAATAGCCATTGCGGTTAACGAGCGTTTGCCCGTTGCCATATAGCGAAAAACCGAAAAAGTTACGCCGGTCAATCTGATATCCCATATCCTGCAGCAACGCCAGTTCCGCTTCCATAAACGTGGTGTAATTGCGGTAGTTCTGATGGCTCATCATGCTGTTTTTCAGCTCGATATGGCTCATGTAGTTATCATCGACCGAGCCGTCGTCTGCTAACATTTTCACCGGCACGCCAGGCATGGCGCCTGCAAGGACTTCATCCACATGCCTGCCGGTGAAATAGCCTTTATCAAGCCGTACATCAAAGCCTTGTGGATCCCATCTGTTATTGCATCCATTACACAATATTACTTGCCCTGGCCGGGCAGGATTGCCACGGTCATCGCGCAGATGGCTGGTCCAGGAGCCAAAAGGCACGGTATCAAAAGCAGGCGTGAATGTGCCACTTCCTTGCAGATCGGTAACCATATTGGATATTCCCAGTCCATGTGCCAGCTCATGAACAGCGACGCTGACCAGATCGGCCTTTCCAGTGCGCGGCAATTGCGCGGGCACATAGGGAACGTTATCAAAATCCAGTTTGCCCATGATGAACTGGGCGTGGGAGCCAAAGGTCAGCTCTCCGGTATCAATGCCGTTCAATGCGCCTTGCAACTGCGTCAGACTTATAATGCCGTCGGTAACTGAATCGCTGGAACCTGCGGCATTCTCGTCGTTAAACGTCCCCACATTGATAATGGCAGGCAGTTGCCCTGGGCTGGGGGTAATAACCTCAGCCCAGTAACGCATAGCATCGAGTATTTTTTCTTTTTGTTGCTGGCGAAGATCCCAGGTTGACTCAGACGCATTCGGCCAGTCCGGCATAAAGGGGCCGTCGCCAACATTAAAGAAACGCACTTCAAATACCGCAATATTATGTGGGTTATAGACCAGATAGTTTTCTCCTGCATACGGATTATTACTGACAAATAAACCCGTTAATGCAGCCGTCATAAAAACCCTTTTCATATTAACCATCCTTGTATGAAAAAATAATGTTTACGTCCGTCAATATAAATTCACATCTGAGCTCAATGAATCATAAACAAATATAATAATTATCGATGTGGTTTGATAATTTAGAATAACGAGTGAACTTGCCCTGTGATAGCCTCGTTTTTCAGGATTTTATAAACGGTGGAGCGGGCGATCCCGGATTGAGCAACCGGGTCCCGGTGAACAGGAATGTACCGACATATGCAGGGGAAATAACGGATAGGGTATGGTGTCGTGGCATAATCGACATAAGCGTGAGGCTTTACTGTACTTCACGACACCAAAAACTATCAGATCGCTTATCAATCAAAGCCAGCGAGAGCGTTTGAGCCGAAGCCACAGTAATACACAGGCTCCCAGCGTGACAGCGACCGTAGCCGGATAGCCAAAGAGCGTCTTCAGTTCCGGCATATGTTCGAAGTTCATACCATACATGCTAAAGACTACCGTCGGGATCACGAGGATGGCCCCCCAACCGGCCAGTTTCTTCACGACTTCGTTTTGCTGCACTGAAACCAGTGCCAGGTTAACGTGCATCGCGCTGCTTAGCAGCTCACGCATGTCATTTACATCCGTTACTACATGGCTTGCGTGATCCTGAATATCTCTGAAATACGCCCTGAGGGGTTTTGGAATAAGTTCTTCATGAATGCGGATAAGCTCTGTACAGATTTCTTCTACTGGCTGAGCGGCGTTGCGAAGCCCGAGTAGATTACGGCGGAGGGAATACACGTCCTGAATAGCTTCACGGTCAAATTCACTGTGAAAAAGTGTCGCTTCTATATCACCAATTTTGGTGTTGAGGCGCGCAGTCAGCTCTGCATAACTGTCAACAATAAAATCCAGAATACAGTAAAGAGGATAAGCCGGACCGTACGAAAGCATGTCCGGGGCCTCAGCAGCACGGGCGCGTATAGGTGCATAGCTCACTGAAGCACCATGGCGCACCGTAATAAGGAAGTTTCGGCCCACAAACAAATGCGTTTCGCCAAACTCAATATTGTCGTCCTGTCCACTGACGGTTTTTACAACGATAAATGCCGAGCTGCCATAACGCTCTATTTTAGGCCGCTGATGTGCATTAAGCGCATCCTCAACGGCCAGATCGTGCAGACCGAACTCCTCCTGGACTTTGTACATAAATGCAGGTTCAGGCTGCCAAAGCCCCAGCCAGATAAACGCATCGGTATCCTGGATGACTTCACTGATATCCTCAATATCTACGGTTTCGGCGGGGTGGCCTGAACGGTAGACCATACAGTTAACAATCATTTCCTGACTATCCCTTAAGCATGTGTCTAAGAAGCTTAACCATTTCCGTTAAATTTCCAAATTTTTATGCCGGCAGGTTTTAATATGTTGAATACTCAGAAAGGTCATGTTCACGCGTCGTTCAATCCGGGCACTGACTCTCCAGCCATTGACCGACGACGGGCCATAATTTCTCCGCACATCGCGTACGAAAAAATCCCATATGCCCAATGGACGAAAGACCAAACTCTGCGTGCCGTATCTCGCAGCGTTCTATTTTTGCTTGTTGCACCGGCTCCATCAGCCGCGCAATAGCTTCACGGTTAGCCCAGGGATCGTCATCAAATCCCATTACCAGCACGGGTAGGGTGATCTCACTTGCCCGTTGGCGTGCATTCCAGTGTGGATCATCGTAAAAATATCCAGGCATTGCGCTCCAGCGCCCCCATTGAAGCATGACTGGCGCCGGTAAATCTTCACCCAGCCCCAGGCGCCTGGCAGGCATGTAACCGAAGATACGGCACAGAATCGGAGCCAGAACACGTAATACGCACCAGACACGCACCTTTTCTGTGGTGCGTTTGATGGTGCTCGTCACCCCGGCATGTGAGGCTACAATGACCGCAGCTTGCAGGGCGTGGGTGGCTGTTGAAAGCAGAACGGCATGCCCGCCCACACTGTGTCCTACCGCCAACAGGCTAAGCTCTGGAAAATGTGCTTTAGCCCAGGCGGTTATACATCCGACGTCCTGGTCGATCCAGTCAGACATAGAAACGCGGTAAGTACGGACCAGCCCGGATTTAGAGAGGCCGGTGCCGCGATAATCGTATGTGAGGACGTTGAATCCTCTGTTAAAAAGATATTCTGCGAATCCCTTATAAAACCCCTGTACAACCGCCGTTGCCGGATGAAGGAGCACTATCGCTTTGGCATCGCTTCTTTCCCAAATTGTGGCTGCCAGAAATCCACCTTCATTGACGGGTATTATGACTGAACGCATTCATAGAGCCTTATTTATGTGGTCATACCAGTTATGCCTGAATTAAATCTAGCCTTTACTACCCCATCTGGCGATTTTTTTTTACACCCCAGCGTTTGTCCCTCGCTCAAAGCAGACAATAAACCTCGCCCGTGCGTTTTTAGCGAAACACACTGCCTTATGGGCTCAACGTGAGGAAGGGTACTCGCCGGATAAACGCCCCTTTAAAAAATCCTCTTCTATACTCAGTTACGTTTAGGGAAATATGCCGCCGTTTTTCACGTCGCGTTGTTTTAATAGCCATTGCACGCGCGAACAGCAGGGACATATATCCACGAAAACGCCTTAATGTTGGTCCATTTTGCATTTTTTAGAGGGGGATTCCTGGTATGTTGCATTCTCAATCTTCGCGCGTCGGCACTATTTTGCTGCTATTGGCCGCGGTTATAGGCTTCGCGGTGGCGCTATACGCCTGGTGGACGCCGCTTACCGGCGTCACAGGCACCATTGGCGCACTGGGCGTGGCCATTGCCAGCGCGGTGCTGGCGATACTGATCTTTGTGTTACGTGCGGCATCGGGGCGCGGGGCGCGTGTTTTCCTGATTATTGTCACCCTGGTGGTGTTGGCGGGTATTGGTTTTGCCGCCGCGCTGCTGCACCAGTACATCATAACGGCAGCCATGGTGGTCGGCCTGATTGGTCTGATTATGCTGAGCAGCCATTCCGCCCGTTACAACCATTCCGTCAGAACCTGAGGAGCCGCCCGTGCATAACGATAAGCATTATCCCTTCATAAAAGTCAGCATGACGGCGCTGGCGCTGCTGGTCACCCCGTTCGCGCTGCAGGCGCAGGATAAAGCCGCTGAGGCCTCTCAGGGGACCCAGGAATCACTGAATATTGATGCGGCCGATCAGCAGGCGCCTGGAACCACAAAAACCACAGACGATGCCTCAACCGGTAGCGGTGACGGAAAGAAAGTCGCCTCGGCCAGCCAGCCAGCGACGCCGCTGGTGCCCGGCACGCCAACCTGGGACAGCTTCCACGGCCAGCTTAACGCGCAGAAATACAGCCCGCTTACCCAGATCACGGCGGATAACGTCAGTAAATTAACGAAAGTCTGGGAGTTCCATACCGGCGACGTCTCGGATGGTAAAGGTGATACGCCAGCGACCGTGTGGTCCGCAACGCCCATTTTCGCTAACGACACGCTCTACATCGGCACCCCTTTCGATCGCCTGATTGCGCTGGATCCGGGCACGGGTAAAGAGAAGTGGCACTATGACACCAAATCGTCGCGCAAGGCACTGACCCAGCCGGTGCTGAAAAACCGCGGCGTTTCCTACTGGCAGACCAAAAATCCGGTGAAGGGAGAGGCGTGCCAGAAGATGGTCTATATGGGCACCGTTGACGGCAAGCTCTTTGCGCTGGACGCCGATTCAGGCAAACCGTGCAGCGGCTTTGCGGAGAACGGGGTGCTGGATCTGAACCAGTGGAACACCGTTAACGCCAAGTATCCGCTCTCTGTCCTGCAACCGCCAACCGTCGTCGGCAACCATCTGCTGGTGGGTTGGGCCGGGAAAGACTGGGCCTATGCCGAAGCGCCTCCGGGTACCGTATTTTCTGTCAACGCCCAGACCGGCAAGCTTGAATGGACCTTTGAGGCGATACCGGCAGAGATCCGCAAGCGTACCGGTACCGCTAACGTCTGGACGCACATGTCCGCCGATGAGGCCAATGGGCTGGTCTATCTCCCGGTCTCATCGCCGTCTCCCAACTATTGGGGCGGCAACCGCGTCGACGCAATTCCGCTTGGCACCTCCACCACCGCGCTGGACATCAACACCGGTAAAGTGGTCTGGTCCCGTCAGTGGGTACACCACGACGTCTGGGATTACGACATCAACTCTGCCCCGACGCTGATGGATATCACCGTAGACGGCAAGCAGATCCCGGCGCTGGTTCAGGCCACCAAGCAGGGCTTCCTGTTTGTGGTTAACCGCCTGACCGGGGAGGACGTATGGCCAATCGAAGAGCGTCCGGTTCCGCAGGGTGATGGTTCGGTCCAGGGCGAAGTTCTCTCGCCTACACAGCCGTTCCCGACCAAACCTGCGCCGCTGCTCGACCAGTCGAAAAAGCCGGAAATCTGGAAGCTGGCGGATATCGTCGGTGGCGGCCAGTGCTCTCGCCTGTGGGATAACCTGACCTATGAGGGAATGTATACTCCGCCTACCACCAAAGGCGAAGGCACGCTCACCTATCCCGATAGCGCCGGCGGCGTGCAGTGGGGCGGGGTGGCGTTCGATCCGCAAAAACAGATCGCCATCGTCAACACCTCGCATATCGTTCAGTACGTGAAGCTCTACAGCCGTGAGGATTACGATAACGCGGACAAAGACTCCGGCAACGAAAGCGGCTTTGCCCCACAGGAAGGCGCCCCGTACGGTATGCGTCTGCTGGTGGCGAGCAACTGGCTGGGCATGCCGTGCTGGCAACCGCCGTTTGGTGAAATCGTGGCGATAGACATGCACACGGGCGATGTGAAATGGCGTCGTCCGGTTGGCGCCTCACAGCAGTATGGCTTCTTCATGCCGGAAAGCTGGGGTTCGCCTACCATTGGTGGCCCGGCAGTGACGGCGGGTGGCGTGATCTTCATCGGTGCTTCAATGGATGCCAAAGTGCGTGCCTACTCGGTAGAGAGCGGTGAAGAGCTGTGGTCCGATCAGGCAGAAGCTCCAGCGGTAGCGAACCCGTCCGTGTATGAATATAAGGGTCGGCAGTATGTGGCCTTCGTGGCTGGCGGAAACACGATCCTGAAGGATCAGGTAGGCGATCAGGTGGTTGTCTACGCGTTGCCGGAATAATTCATCAGGAAGGTGAAATAAGCGTGGGGCCTGCGGGCCCCACTTTATTTGCAGTAGTCGTTTCACCGACGCGCTTATTTATCGGCTGATGCGCCAGCACGCGTTGACATCTGCTCGGCGGACTTCAGATGCTGCTCAACGACCGGCGTGTGCTCTTTGGCCAAAGCCTTCACATCCGGATCGTCGATTTTACTGGCGTCGCTCTTAAGCTTCGACAGCACCTTCTCGTGGTCCTTCACGCCAGCATATTCCATATACATTTTGTCAAAAGCATCACCGCGCTGGTTTTCAAGCCTTGAGTTCAGGGCTTTATGGGCGGCGTCTGGCTCGGTCGGCAGCTCTACGCCCTTTTTCTGGGCAACGGCCTGCACTTTGGTCAGGGCGGCGCCGTGGTCGTCGACCATTTTCTGGGCGAATGTTTTCACTTCACTGGTCTGGGCCTTGTCCAGGGCGAGCCTGGCGGCGGCGACTTCGTTGATATTGGCCTGCGCCATGTCCTTCAACGCTTTCTCGTCGCCGGAGCTGAGTCTGGCGTCCGGTTGAGCCTGGCCCGCAGCGTTAGTTTGCGCGGCGCTTGTCGTCTGGGCTTGTACGCCAACGGTGCTGAACATTGCTGCAACTGCTGATACGGCTAGCAGCCTTTTCAGGGTTTTACTCGTGTGCATATTGTTCTCCTGATGGTCATGGTACAGGTAAGTTTCGGTTACCTTACGCGCAACCGGGCAGATAAATGCTAACTGCAAAGGTCAGTATAGTAGATGAACCTGCTGTAATCGCAGGTTGCGTCAGAGAGGGCAGGTAATAATGCTCAATAAGGCGACGCTTATCGCTCAGTCTCTCTACGACATTGGCACGGATCATTCCCATATTTGATGCTAATGTTAAATAGATAGATTTATTAACAGGAGGAATGATATGAAAAAAGCACTATTAGGGACTGTATTGGCTTTAACAGTTGCAAGCTTTGGCGCATCTGCGGCAGATATGATTTCCAAAGATGAAGCGCACCACTTCAAACTTGAATACCTGGGCAATGTATCTGTAGGGGCTTCAGGTGGACAAATTTCTTCACCTTCAGATCTTCATCAAAAACTCTCGAAACTGGCAGATGAGAAGGGCGGGAAATACTATGTCATCATCGCTGCTCGAGAGCATGGCCCTAACTTCCAGGCCGTAGCAGAAGTCTTCAAATAATCTTTCCGAATAACGCAGAAACCCGCTCATGGCGGGTTTTTTGCTTATAGAGAGCAAAAAAAATGCCCCTGGTGCGGGGCGAGTTTGAGTCAAATCTTTTCTTATGTTTATGTGCTCTAAGGCGTTGGCACAATAACAGCTTATTCAAATAATGCAATCTAAATGCATATTTAAATGCAATGGCCCCATCTGCTGCTCATCTCAAGGTGAAGGCAGCATACGTAACGCAGATAGTCTACGCTTTACATAGGGTTATGGTTAAAACCAGTTAGATACTGGAAACAGTAAACGGCCGCAAGAGGTAAATATGAAAGTTGACGCAATGACGCAAAAGGCAGAGGAAGAAATTTCAGCGCTTATAGCCAAAAAAATTGCAGAATTACGAAAAAAAACAGGGCAGGAAGTATCTGAAATTGAGTTTATCGCTCGTGAGGCCATGACAGGCCTGGAGGGGTATGAAGTAAAAATCAAACTCCTGTAAGCGTTTCTTCCTGAAATGGTCGCTCAATTGTTGCCGCAAAAGAGAACCGGGCGTGGTGCCCGGTTGTTTTATGGATAATCAATGTCTTTATGAGCGAATAAACGTCAGGATATCGGCATTTATGGTATCTGCATGCGTGGTATGCATCCCATGCGGGAAGCCTGGATAGATTTTAAGCTCGCTGTTTGCGAGCAGCTTATCCTGAAGAAGGGAGGCATTTTTATACGGGACGACCTGATCGTCATCACCCTGCAACACCAGGACGGGAACCGTGATGGCTTTGAGATCGTCCGTCTGGTCGGTTTCTGAAAATGCCTTAATGCCATCATAGTGGGCTTTGGCGCTACCGATCATACCCTGACGCCACCAGTTCTGGATTGTTCCCTGCGAAACCTCTGCTCCGTCTCGGTTAAATCCATAGAAAGGACCGCTGGCGACGTCGAGGTAAAACTGGGCGCGGTTAGCGGCCAGCGCCTGGCGGAAGCCGTCGAACACCTCAATGGGCGTACCGCCGGGGTTCGTGTCTGATTTTACCATCAGCGGAGGAACGGCGCTGACCAGTACCGCTTTGGCCACCCGCCCCTGAGGCTGGCCGTACTTCGCAACGTATCTGGCGACCTGGCCTCCGCCGGTGGAGTGGCCGACGTGCACTGCATTACGCAAATCAAGGCTTTCGACCACGGCTGATGCGTCGGAGGCATAATGATCCATATCATGACCTTCACTTACCTGATCGGAACGACCATGACCACGACGGTCGAGGGCGATGACGCGGAAGCCTTCTGCAAGGAAAAAGAGCATCTGGTTATCCCAGTCATCGGCGCTCAGCGGCCAGCCGTGATGGAAAACGATCGGCTGCGCATCCTTCGGACCCCAGTCTTTGTAATAAATACTGACACCATCTTTCGTTGTTACGAATGCCATATTTCAGACTCCTCTGCTAATGGCAACATGTGTGAAGGCTAAGTAAATAGCCCAGCATTTAGGGACGTAATAAAACTGACTTATATTAATCTTATTACTGATATATCCGCTTAAAGTGTAGAAGGGTTCCTGAAAACAGTTATAGATTAATTTTGTATGGTCATTATTTATTTTTAAACGAAATATCCCCTAAACCAGCCGGGGCACTGTGTTATTTTTCTCGCGTGGTGAATCCCCCTGTGCGGAGGGGCTAAACAGCACGTGTAGCTTAGGCAATCAGCAGCGGGTCAAGGTGGCTGACCAACGACTCACCGGGAGGCACCCGGCACCACACATACGTTAAAGCTTGTATCTCGCTGAATTTATTAGGGATGGTGTATGAAGTTGGGCTTTTTGGCTGGAGCAGTGCTGGCAACCTGGTTGTCTTTAACCTACCCGACGCAAATGAGAGCTGTTTTTGAACAACTGGTTACGATAGTGCAGCAAATCACGCAGCCTTCAGCAGAGCCTCATTCTGATATGGTCACACCGGAACAGTCATATCCTTGATTGTTATATTTACGATGAACGTTAGCCATCTTAATAGTTAACCTGTGCTTATTTTCTGATGGGCTTATTATTGGCCGGGCAGAGGTTACCGCCACCCGGCCTGACGGTCTTAAACGATCGCGTTAGGGCACGCTTCGCCCTTATCAAGCTGCTGTAAATTCCCCAGCGTGGTTTCCGAAATACTGATCAGCGCTTCGGCGGTCAGAAACGCCTGGTGGCCGGTGAACAACACGTTGTGGCAGGCCGACAGGCGACGGAACACGTCGTCCTGAATCACGTCGTTAGATTTATCCTCAAAGAACAGATCGCGTTCGTTCTCATACACGTCCATACCCAACGCGCCGATTTTTTGCGTTTTCAACGCTTCGATAGCGGCCTGAGAGTCGATCAGTCCGCCGCGGCTGGTATTGATGATCATCACGCCGTCTTTCATCTGGTCGAACGCCGACTGGTTAAGCAGGTGATAGTTTTCTGGGGTCAACGGACAGTGCAGGGAGATAACATCAGACTGCGAGAAGAGCGTTTTCAGATCGACATACTCCACGCCCAGCTCCAGCGCAGCGGCGCTTGGGTACGGATCAAACGCCAGCAGGCGCATGCCAAATCCTTTCAGGATGCGTAGGGCGGCCACACCAATTTTGCCGGTACCGATCACGCCTGCGGTTTTACCGTACATGGTAAAGCCGGTCAGCCCTTCCAGAGAGAAGTTGGCATCACGGGTACGCTGATAGGCACGGTGAATACGACGGTTGAGCGACATCATCATCCCGACGGCATGTTCTGCCACGGCTTCCGGAGAATAGGCCGGAACGCGAACAACCTTCAGACCCAGCTCTTTGGCGGCATCGAGATCGACGTTGTTAAAGCCCGCGCAGCGCAGGGCAATGTATTTCACGCCCTGTTTTTTCAACTCTTCCAGTACCGGTCGGCTACCGTCATCGTTAACGAAGATACACACGCCTTCGCAGCCGTGGGCGGTTTTAGCCGTCTTTTCAGTCAGCAGAAAGTCGAAAAATTCAAGATCGAAACCGTACGTCTCGTTAACATGTTGCAGATACTTTTTGTCGTACTGCTTTGTGCTATATACCGCGAGTTTCATAAGACTTTCTCCAGTGATTTTGGAACCACGTTAGCATGTTTAAAATTATCTTACAATTTTTCAAAATTCATTGAAATCAATAAGTTCTATGAATTATTGTAGAGCATCTACTCTTAAAAATGGCATTACCTTCAACTGACTGGCTAAACATGCGACAATGAGCGGCAAGAACGGCTTATTTATTTCGCAAAATCAGGATATTAACTGCCCATGAAGGGTAAATACAAAGCCGCAATCGCGCTATTACTGCTGCTATTTCTTGTGCCGCTGACGCTGCTGATGACGCTCGCCCAGTGGGTGCCCACGCTCGCCGGGATCTGGCTTCCCGTTGGAACACGCATCGCGTTTGAAAAAAGCCCTCGGCTCACGCGCCACGCCCTGATCATCCCCGATCTCCGTTATCTGGTAGAAGAGTGCGAAATTGCCCGCGTGGAAAACGTGACCCTGTCACACCCCAGCCGCTGGGATCTGGATATTGGCGCACTTGAACTTAACTCTGTCTGCCTGAGCAAATTACCGCAATCGGCGCCGTCTACGGTGGCGCCGAAAACGCTGGCGCAGTGGCAGGCCATCCTGCCCAACACCTGGCTGACCATCCACCGTTTTACCCTTTCTCCCTGGCAGCAGTGGGAGGGTGAGCTGAATGCCTCACTCACGCCAGCCCGCCAGGACATCACCTATAAAGGCGAGCAGGTGAGCATTAAGGGGCAGTTGCGCGGCCAGACGCTCTCCATCAGCCAGTTCGATGTGCAGCTGCCGGACCAGTCGCAGCCCGTGAAGCTGGTCGGTGAATTTACCCTGCCGCTGGTGCCGGACGGCGTACCGGTGAAAGGGCATACGGTCGCGACCTTTAACGTGCCACAGTTATCCTCGCTGGTCGATGCCGATCTGGACTGGGAGGATAATCAGGGCCAGCTGGTGGTTATGGCGCGGGACAACCCCGATCCGCTGCTCGATTTACCGTGGCAGATCACCGCTCAGCAGTTGACCATCAGCGACGGGCGCTGGAACTGGTCAGCCTCCGGTATGCCGATGAGCGGTCGCATCGGCCTGAAGGTGGATAACTGGCAGCAGGGGCTGGAGAAAGCCACCTTCACGGGGCGGCTAAACGTGCTGACCCAGGGAGATGCGGGTAAGGGCAACGCGGTACTGAATATCGGTCCCGGCTCGCTCAGTATGGAAAACAGCGCTATGCCGCTGCACCTGAGCGGGGAAGCCAAGCAAAACGATCTGATCCTGTATGCCAGACTCCCGGCGAAGCTGACCGGCAGCCTTTACGATCCGCAGCTTACGTTTGAACCCGGCGCACTATTGCGCTCGCGCGGACGCATCATTGACTCGCTGGATATCGATGAGATCCGCTGGCCGCTGGCGGGCGTGAAGCTCACGCAAAAGGGCGTGGACGGCCGCCTGCAAGCCATTCTGCGGGCGCATGAAAACGAGATGGGCAATTTTGAGCTGCATCTGGACGGCCAGGCTAACGACTTTTTACCGGACAACGGTTTGTGGCAGTGGCGCTACTGGGGTAAAGGGAACTTCACGCCGATGAACGCGCGCTGGGATGTCCGGGGAACCGGGGAGTGGCGCGACAACGTTATCGAACTGACCGATCTTTCCACGGGGTTCGACAAATTGCAGTACGGCACGATGCTGGTCAGCAAACCGCGCCTGGTGCTGGATCACCCGGTGCGCTGGTCGCGGGACCCGGATAACCCCACCTTTAGCGGCGCGCTCGCGCTCAATGCCGGGCAAACAAGCTTTTCAGGCGGAAGCGTGCTGCCGCCGTCCGTTTTGACCTTCAGCGTTGACGGGTCAGACCCGACGGTGTTCCAGTTTAAAGGGAACCTTCATGCGGATGACATCGGCCCGGTCCAGGTGAATGGACGCTGGGACGGCGAACGCCTCCGCGGTCAGGCCTGGTGGCCAAAACAGTCTCTTACAGTGTTCCAGCCGCTGATCCCGCCAGACTGGAAAATGACCCTGCGCGGCGGCGAAATGTACGCGCAGGTGGCTTTCTCAGCGGCCCCCGACCAGGGGTTTGAGGCCGGGGGGCACGGGGTGCTGAAAGCGGGCAGCGCGTGGATGCCGGATAACGAAATCAACGGCGTTGATTTTGTTCTGCCGTTCCGCTTAAGCCAGGGCACCTGGTCACTGGGCACGCGCGGACCGGTAACGTTACGAATCGACGAGGTGAAAAACCTGGTCACAGCCCGAAATCTCACCGCGGATCTTCAGGGCGATTATCCCTGGACCGAAGCGAACCCGCTCCTGCTCACCAACGTGAAGGTGGAAGCGCTCGGCGGGAAAATCACCATGCAGCAGTTGAGAATGCCGCAGCACGATCCGGCTTTACTGCGCGTGGATAATATTTCCTCCAGCGAACTGATAAGCGCGGTAAATCCGAAGCAGTTTGCCATGTCCGGCCCGGTGAGCGGCGCGCTGCCGTTCTGGCTGGACAATGAGAAATGGATCATTAAAGATGGCTGGCTGACCAACCCGGGGCCGATGACGCTGCGCATCGACCAGGACACGGCGGATGCCATTGTGAAAGACAACGTGGTTGCCGGGGCGGCGATCAACTGGCTCCGCTATATGGAAATTTCGCAGTCGTGGACAAAACTCAATGTGGATAATCTGGGTGTGTTAACCATGCAGGCGGCCATTAAAGGCACCAGCCGCGTCGAGGGCAAAAGCAGTTTCGTTAACCTGAATTACACCCATGAAGAGAACATTTTTACCCTCTGGCGCAGCCTGCGCTTTGGGGACAATCTGCAAACATGGTTTGAGCAACATGCGGCGATACCCCTTCTCCGCGGTTCGACAGGCAAGGAAAGTGAGGAACAACAATGAAAAAGAGGGCTGGTGTACTCACCGTGGCCGTCGTCGCGCTGCTGTCAGGCTGCACGCCGCGCATTGAAGTGGCGGCGCCCAAAGAGCCGATCACCATCAACATGAACGTGAAAATCGAGCATGAAATCCATATCAAGGTGGATAAAGACGTCGAAGCCCTGCTGAAATCCCGCAGCGATCTGTTCTGAGGATGCCATGAAACGATTAGCTCTGATGTTACTGGCGCTGGGGATGAACGTTCACGCCGCCACGCTTACGCTCAACGATGCGCGCACCCAGGGGCGCGTAGGGGAAACCCTGAGCGGCTATCTTGCGCCCGTTCAGCACGACGCTGAAACCCTGGCGCTGGTGAACCGTATCAACGCCGCACGCACGGAAAGTTACCAGCAGCTTGCTGACAGCAATAATTTGCCCGTCGATGAGGTGGCGAAAATGGCGGGGCAAAAGCTGGTGGCCCGCGCGCAGCCGGGTGAGTACGTGAAGGGGATTAACGGCAAATGGCTGAAAAAGTAACTAGCGGTAACGCTTACGGTATTCGCCCGGCGAAACCCCGAAACGCTGCTTAAAGGCGGTGGAAAAATGGCTATGGTCGGTAAAGCCCCAGCTGTAGCCAATGCCCGCCAGCTTTTCGTCATCGCCGATGGAACGCAGCGCCTGAGCGCATAAATCGAGGCGACGGTTCTTAATATACTGCGCCACCACCAGCCCTTTCCCGGCAAACATGCGGTACAAGCTACGCACGGACATGCCGCTCTCTGAGGCTATCCACTCCGGTCTTAACGCCTCCGACTGAATATGATCGTCAATCAGGGACAGAACGTGGCGGAACTGACGCTCCTTGCGCGGCAGCACCTCGTCATGCTGCTGGAAGGCCGGACGCAGCAGACACACCATCGCCTCCAGCGCCGCTTCGCTTTCACTGGCGCTGAGATCGGCATTGCCCATGCTCTCCTGTAACAGTCGGTAGCTCAGCTGTACGGTAGGCAGACTGCGGGAGAGGGGCAACGCGCACCTCACTTCCTGAAAACGCGCGTGTTGCTCAATGATTTGTCGCGGGAGCAGCAGCGAAATCTGGCGGGAACGCTCCTGCCAGTAAATGGAGCACGGGCGGGAGGCATCAATCAGCGTGATATCCCCGGCTTTCAGCAGCGCGCGCTGGTCGTCCTGTTCGATTCCGGCGCTGCCTTCCAGCTGAAACACGGTGTAGAACCAGGCGTCGTTGCCGTTTTTGATCTCCTGACGGGTGCGAAACAGGTTAACGCCTGCGGCGGTCACCGTGCTCAGCTTCAGACTTTGGGTATAGCTGGTTTCCAGTTCGCCGAGAAACGCCCCCTCTAACGGACGTGCCGCAAAGCGCCCACAAACCTGGTTAATTTGCGCCAGCCACTGCTGAAAATTGTCCTGTTCGCTTGCACATGCCATTGATTTTCTCGCTGCACCGTCACTGTTTTCGCATTGTTGCATTTATGTTGCATTTTGTCAGGACTACGAGGCTGACTATAGGAAAGAACACTCAACGGTTACAGCGATATAAGCGGGAATTATCACGATTTGCGGAGCCTGTCACAGCTGGCAAAGCGAATGTCACACAGACAAAAGCAGGAATGCGAATCCCCTCTTAGACTGCATACACACCCTGCGAAGCATAACGAAGGAGTATCCTATGTCCGAATCACACGTCGCCGTCCTGCCTGGCGTGCAGCAGTTTTTAGATCGCCAGCACGGCCTGTGGATCGAAGGGCGTCAGGCGGCATCCGATAGCGAAAAGCGTCTGAACGTCTACAACCCGGCGACCGGAGAGGTCATTGCCTCCACCGCCGATGCCAGCGTTGATGATGTCGATCGTGCGGTGATGTCTGGCTGGCGCGCCTTTGTCGCCCGAAGCTGGGCCGGGCGGCTTCCGGCAGAGCGGGAACGCATCCTGCTGCGGTTTGCGGATCTGGTGGAACAGCATGGCGAAGAGCTGGCACAGCTCGAAACCCTGGAGCAGGGGAAATCGATTAACATTTCCCGCGCCTTCGAGGTGGGCTGCACCCTGAACTGGATGCGCTACACGGCAGGGCTGACCACCAAAATTGCCGGTAAAACTCTCGATCTCTCGATTCCACTGCCGCAGGGCGCGCGTTATCAGGCGTGGACGCGTAAAGAGCCGGTTGGGGTCGTGGCGGGGATTGTGCCATGGAACTTCCCGCTGATGATTGGCATGTGGAAAGTGATGCCCGCGCTGGCGGCAGGTTGCTCCATCGTGATCAAACCCTCGGAAACCACGCCGCTCACCCTGTTACGGGTGGCGGAACTGGCGAGCGAGGCGGGGATCCCGGATGGCGTATTCAACGTGGTGACCGGCAGTGGCGCCGTCTGTGGCGCGGCACTGACCTCGCACCCGCGCATTGCCAAAGTGAGCTTTACCGGATCGACGGCGACGGGCAAGCAGATTGCCCGCGCGGCGGCGGATACGCTAACGGGCGTGACGCTGGAACTGGGCGGCAAAAACCCGGCCATCGTGCTGAAAGATGCCGATCCGGCGTGGGTGATTGAAGGGCTGATGACCGGCAGCTTCCTGAATCAGGGGCAGGTCTGCGCGGCCAGTTCACGTATATATATTGAAGCTCCGCTGTTCGACACGCTGGTCAGCGGCTTTGAACAGGCCGTGAAATCCCTGAGCGTCGGGCCGGGCATGTCGCCGGATGCGTTTATCAACCCGCTGGTGTCGCGCGCCCACTGCGATAAGGTCCAGGCGTTTCTGGATGAGGCGAAGGCGCACAATGCGGAGCTGATCGCCGGGAACCGGGGGCCAGACGGCAAAGGCTATTACGTTTCGCCAACGCTGGTGGTCAACCCGGATAATCATCTGCGACTGACGCGTGAAGAGGTCTTCGGGCCGGTGGTGAATCTGGTCCGTGTAGCTGACGGGGAAGAGGCGCTTCAGCTGGCGAACGACACTGAATACGGCTTAACGGCCAGCGTCTGGACGCAGAACATCAGTAAAGCGCTGGAGTACACCGACAGGCTACAGGCCGGAACCGTGTGGGTGAACAGCCACACGCTGATAGATGCCAACCTGCCGTTCGGCGGCATGAAGCAGTCTGGCACCGGGCGCGATTTCGGCCCCGACTGGCTGGATGGCTGGTGTGAAACCAAGTCGGTGTGTGTGCGGTATTAATAAAACGCCGGGTAAGGCGTAGCCGCCACCCGGCATTATTTAACGCGACCACCTATCCCGCCCGGACTCCTTCGCCCGATACAACGCCGCATCGGCGCGGGCGATGATTTCCGGGCCAGCCAGTCCTGGGGTATAGCCGGCAATGCCCATACTCACCGTCACACATTCACTCACCTTCGACGCGCTGTGCGCAATGGCTGCGGTGCGCAGGCCAGCCTGGATCCGCGCGGCGACTTTCTCCGCAACGCTTTCTTCACAGTCAAAGAGGATCACGACGAACTCCTCACCACCGTAGCGCGAAACCACATCCTCTGGCGTGCGCACCGAAGTGTTCAGCACCTCCGCGACCCGCGCGAGACATGCGTCCCCCGCCTGGTGACCATAGGTGTCGTTATACAGTTTGAAGTAGTCGACATCCAGCATCAGGACCGTGAAGCGTTTGCCTTGCTCCACCGCATTTTCCAGCACCAGCTCCATCGCCCTGCGGTTGGCCGTTTTCGTCAGCGGATCCTGATGGGCCAGCGCATCCAGCCGCGAAATTAAACGCTGATTCTGCTGGTTGCGACGCCAGGCCTCTTCAAACCAGCTTAAGAGGATGTAGCGTCCGCAAACGAGAATGAACGTGAACACCACCCACAGCCCGGCAAAGCGAAGGTTCATCTCCTGATTCAGCAGCATGCTGGCAACGGGCATGGTGATCCACAGCGGCGCGATAAAGCACACCAGCCCCACCGGATGAAAATAGAGCGCGGTCATACCGGCCATCAGCAGGGTAACGAATATCGGCCAGGGATGAGGAAGCTGTATCACGTTGATAAACCAGTAACAACTTATCGACCATAGCAGGCTACACATTAACAGCACGGCGCTGACGCCGCGGATGTGGCGCCAGGCCATTATTACCAACGCCACGGAAAGGATGACTACCCCCAGCATGGAAGCGTCAATCATCTGTGTGAGAGGTGGGCTGACGTGTAAGAGGGTATCAATTTGGCCGAACAGGGAATTGCGCAGCAGGATCATTAGCGCAAAGCTCGCGTTGACGAAGGCGAGCCACGGCAGGTTCATGGCCAGCCCGTGGACAACCATGGCGTTACGGGTCGGCCAGGTCGCGGGCTCCGGAGTGGCGTTGTGTCTTTTTTCCATGAGAGAGAATGTCCCTGTGGCGGGCGGAAAGACCGCCCGCGAGTGCATGCCTTTACGGGGTCACAATGTTAAACCAGAATTCAAATTTATCCATGTAACCGAGCATGGCATCGAGTTTTGCGGCATCGCCCGTCACTTTGATATCGCCATTATCCTGAGCCTGTTTAAGCGTCACTTCTTTCAGGATGATTTTATTCAGCGTATCGCGGTTGAGGGTCACGGTCGCGTCAGCATCCTTCGCTTCGGCGTTCGCCGTGTGGTTCAGCACGCCATTTTCCAGCTCCAGCTTATATTTGCCGCCGTCGCTGCCGAGGTCGATGTTAAACACCGATTTTGCATCCGCTGCTTTTTCACCGTTGATATGCACCGCCAGATAGTCAAAGAACATTTCTGGCGTCATTGCGCGCACGGTATCCGGGCTGGCGGTATTCGGGGTCGGACCTTTCACCACGCCGTTACGCAACTCCTGCGCGCCGGTCAGGTAGAAGTTACGCCATGGGCCGGATTCAGCCTGATAACCCAACTGCTCCAGGGCATCCGCTTCAAGGTTACGTGCGGCCTGGTTGTTTGGATCGGCGAACACCACTTTGCTGACCACCTGAGCCACCCAGCGATAGTTGCCCTGGTCAAAATCGGTTTTAGCTTTACTCAGGATGGCATCCGCGCCTCCCATATACTCCACAAATTTCTTCGCAGCTTCTTCAGGCGGCAGTTCATCCAGGGTCGCGGGGTTGCCGTCAAACCAGCCTAAATAGAGCACGTAGGTGGCTTTGACGTCATGGCTGACTGAACCGTAATAGCCTCGGTTGGCCCAGGTATTGGCCAGGGAGTTCGGCAGCTTGAAGTTGGCGGCGATCTCGTCACGCGTCAGCCCTTCATTCGCCATGCGCAGGGTCTGGTCGTTGATGTAGCGGTAGAGGTCGCGCTGGCTTTTCAGCAGGTTAACCACATTCTCGTTGCCCCAGGTCGGCCAGTGGTGCTGCGCCATGATAACTTCGGCCTTATCACCCCAGCGTACAATTGCCTGGTTGATGTATTTCGACCATGGCAGCGGTTCACGAATTTTCGCACCGCGCAGGGAGTAGGTGTTGTGCAGGGTATGGGTAACATCTTCCGCAGATTCGATCAGCTTTTTCTCTTCGATATACCAGAGCATCTCGGAAGGCGCTTCCGATCCCGGCGCGAGCATAAAATCATAGGTCAGGCCGTCGATCACCTCTTTCTGACCATCTTTCTCGATGATATTGGTCGGGGCGATCAGGGTCACCGTCCCGGCGGAGGTGGTGGTGCCGAGACCCGCACCCACCTGGCCTTTCGCATCCGGCTTCAGCAGGTTGCCGTACATATAGCTGGCGCGGCGGCTCATGACGTTACCCGCCATGATATTTTCCGCGACGGCGGCCTCCATAAATCCGGCTGGCGCGTAGACTTTAACCTTGCCGGACTTCACGTCGGCTTCGTCCACCACGCCGCGCACGCCGCCATAGTGGTCAACGTGGCTGTGGGTGTAAATAACAGCGACGACAGGTTTCTTGCCGCGATTTTTATAGTAAAGATCCATCCCGACTTTGGCCGTCTCCGCCGACACCAGCGGGTCGACCACGGTAATGCCTTCTTTACCTTCAATAATGGTCATGTTTGACAGGTCGAGGTTACGGATCTGGTACACGCCCTCGGTGACTTCAAACAGGCCGCTGATGTTAATCAGCTGGGACTGACGCCATAAGCTCGGGTTAACCGAATCGGGCGCTTTATCGCCTTCCTTGATAAAGGCGTACTGCTGTGGATCCCAGACGGTGTTGCCTTGCTCCCCTTTGATAATTTCCTGAGGTAGCGGGGCGATAAACCCTTTGTGGGCATTGGTAAAATCGGTGTTATCGGAGAAAGGAAGCTGGTTGAAGAGTGCGTTGTTGGCCTGCTGAGTTGCTGCGGTTGCATCCTTAGGGGCTTCTGCGGCCCAGGCTGAACTGGCGGAAATGAAAAAACCGGCCAGCGCAAGGCTTCTTGCTATCTCATTGACTTTCATCCTAAAACCTCTCGGTTATGTATAGCGTTGTTCATGGACACTTCGATATCTACAAAATGTTTCAGATGTTGCAAAAGCATTAAGCGAAGTAACATTAACTATAATCGGGGAGTGGTATTCAGCAAGAAAGCGAATGAAAAACCGGGCATCGTGCCCGGTCAACGTGTTATTTCTGCTCTTTTTTCTTACCGAGCGTTGGCGTCTCGTCAAAGAAGTTCCACGGCTTGAGTAACGTGTGCACCCATTCCGTCGGCATTATCGGCCACTCCTCGGCGCGGGCGACATGGGTGGTGCCGGTGGTCATCCAGATGACGTTATCCTGGTCGTTCAGCGACTCGTTATCTTTGCTGTACTGGCCGAGGCCCGTATCATGCGTGGAACGGTTCGGGTATTTTCCCTCCGGGTACATCTCGTCGGGATGGTAACGCGTCACCCACAGCTGTTTATCCATAAAGCTCAGGCGGTGATAAATCCACTCGTCCGGGGCAAACCTCGCGCCCGTCGCCACCGGGTGTGTGCCCCCCGCGTAAGGGATGATCTGATACGAGACCGGGTTGCCCATGCGGTTCTCTTTGCTGGTGTTGCTCAACAGGCGGATGGTGCCCGGATCAAACTTCTGCGCCGCCTGCTGTTCGGTATCAATATCATACTGATTAACCTGCATGGTGCTGGTGCGCGGTCCGCCAGCGGTGTTCGGTTTGACGTCCGGATCCATGGCCACCAGCTTGTTGTTGATGCCGTCCACGTCCATATCCAGACGGAAGTTGTAGATGTGCTGGTGGGTGGTGCCGACAATATTATGGTCGATCAGCGTACCGTATCGGGTGTCATCCTTCGCGGTGGCATCATGCATGGTTTTCGTCTGCACGCCTTTCACCGCTTCAATGCCCGTGGCCCCTGCATCAATGCCGATGGTGCCGTTTTCGTGGAATACCCAGTCGAAGATATAATCGTAGTTACCCACGGTGCTGACCCAGCGCACCACCAGCTCGCGGCGCTCGGTGCTGACGTTGGGTTTACCTAACTCCTGATGCTTATACTCCGGCCCGGCGTAACGCTCGAAAATGGCGATCGCCCGGGGGATCTCCATTGGCGCACCGGTATAGTCCGGGATGGTTTCATTGAGCATCACGGCGTTAGACGGAACATCCTTGCCGCGCACCAGCGGGGAGGTCAGGGTACCCATGCCGTAATCACCGGAGTCCAGGTAGGCCTTAAAGTACCAGCCGATATCCGGGTCGCCGTACGGCACAATCATGCCCCCGAGCGATCCCTGATACATCACCTGTCGCTTTTTGCCGTTGTCGTTATAGGTCACGGTGGAGATCATCGGGCCGACGCGCGAGTCCAGGCTCAGATGAAAATCCCAGTTCTGCCAGTGCACCATATCCCCGGTAATGGTGTAGTTCTTGCCTTCCGGCTCGATAATCTCCAGCGGTTTTTTCACCGTTTCAACGCGGTCACGGCCATCATAAGGACGCGGGGTGAGCGGCACCGGCACGACCGGGCCCTCCTCAATCTTCTGGATTTTCTTCTGCTCGAGATCCACCACCGCAACCAGGTTTTCGATCGGGTGCGCCCAGTAGTTACCGTCGCCCACGTCGAGATAGCTGATCACTTTCAGCAGGCGGTCTTCCTGTTTCAGCCCATCCTTGCCGTCAAAAAAGCCGACGGTAAGCGGGGTGGTGATCACTTTCTTCGGATCGGTAATGCCGCGCTTTTTCAGCACGGCGGCAAACTCCGGGCTTTCATTGATGATCTGCTGCACGGTATTGAAGTCATCCAGCAGCACCATGCCGTGCGCGTCTTTGATCGGCTCCCAGCGGAGGATCTTTTTGTCCTTCAGATCCACCCGGCTTTCGATGATGTGTTTACCATCAAGCATGATGATATTGGCCTGGCGGGGCGCATCCACCGCCGTGCCGTTAAGCACAAAGTCCCAGACTTTGGCCTTTTCTGGCTCCGCCAGCGCAATCTGGGTAAAGCGGGTATTGGGTTTAAAATCCGCAGAGGCTTTCACAATGGCTACGGCCTGGTTGATTTCATCAGCGGTCAGCGCGTTTAACGGATGGGGGCGTTTTTCAACCTGGAATGTCTGATCAAGACCGGACTGAAAGACATCGTTGATAAAAGTCTCCGGGATATAGGCCTTATTGTTCTTCATCACCACGGGCACCTGGAGCGTCAGCGGTTTGCCATTAACGATGGCGGTGTTGGCGCCGGGTTTGACCTTCACAAAGGCACCGTCTTTAACGATGGTGAACATCTGGGCGTAATCATCCCACTGCACGTCCGCGCCAAACGCCTGAAGCGTTTTGTCCATCGGGACCATATGCGCCTCGCTGCCGTGAGCGTAAACAGGGGATTGCCAGGCGCAACAGAGCGCAACGGCCATGGCCAGTGCCGTTCTACGGGCAGAAAAAGAAGAATTGCTTCCCATCGCAGACCTCATCTTGTTGTGTTTATTGTGTTGTGTCAGCCTTATCCTGACAGGCGCGCACGAAAAGCGTTTGCCTGCATCTGCCAGGTTGTTTGTCAGTCTTGCCAGGTTAAAAAAAGACCGGGGGTGCATCACACCCCGTGAAAGTGAAAGTATGCTTCAGTAAGGTGAACTGTCGAGATGAATGCGGACATCGAAACCTACCGTCGTGAACGAATAAACCGTACCGCGAACGCGAAGATAAATGTCTCCATTTTTAATTGCCGCTGAAGCTTTATCATCATCGGTGATCATGACGGGATTGATATTCTTAATATTAGACATGAATTCTTCCGGACTTTTTTTCGCATCAAAGAGATAAATATGATACCTGTTTTTAGACAGTGAACCCGTCTCAACCTGGGTGATGTAAAGAGTTAAACGATCGTTAACCTTGATTTTTTCCTGCAAATTTTCATACACGGTAAAAAGATCGCGGAAAGGGTATGCAATGAATATGAGAAAACTAAAGATAATAATTCCAGCTCGCCAGTTAAAAACCCGAACGTCGCGCATAATCTATTCCTGCCCTTATCCATAACTGATCGACTGGATCATCACCGTAATTATTATTGTTCTGGAATTTTGCAAATTCTGCAGGATCGCTTGTCCCGGCAAGAATCTGTGCAGTGCCTGCCCCCCGGAGCAGAATTCCCTCAGGAATGCCTGCTGCCGCACCAACGGCACCGTAATGAAAATTGCCAAAATTGGCATACTCTGCACGACCTTGTTTATAATCCCAGGGACCATGGTTTCTGACCATTTGATAAAACCATATGTAGGTCATTAATGAGGGGCCACCATGAAATCGCGCTATTATCATGTGGCTAACGACGTCCACGCCAGGTGGTGCAAAGGATGCAATATTATAGGGTGTTGAATAGGAAGGAGTTCGCATATTTAACGCTCAGCCCAACAGTCTGCAAACTGTATATTACCATCGCAATATGTCCATGTTATTTTATCATAGCGTAGTTCCACGACTTCAAGATGATTATGTTTTTCTTTCGTCGGGCCTTTAATGTCATGCATCAATGGCGTAACGGAAACGACGCGAATATTATCGAGACGCATATTGTAATATTCTACTTCCTGTCCGGCGTCATTAATGCGATACCACCTGAACTCGGCCGTTTTAAGGGTTTGGCCAGTCGCAACCGCTTTCATCAGGTAAGGGGAGGAGGAATCGATTTCTTTTTGAAATACGACTGGGGCATGGTTACGTTTACTGGTCATTTTCCCGGTCAATGGATCGGTTGGGAGGCGAAGATTGTGTGTAAAGCCAGTGACTTCAATGCTTCCCTCACGGTAACAAACATCCACCGAGCCTGTAATTTTTGTGCCACCATCGTCAGTCAAGAAAAGGTAAACAGGAATTGCCATAGTCTGTTAATCATCCATGTAATTTAACGCGGGAATATTCCCGGAGATAAATAATAACTATGCTAACTATACGGTCAATTTGCTTAGTGTTTCCGGTTGTAACTTATCCAAACCAGGCAGACTGGATGGTTCGATTAATCAAAGCCAACCAGTCCCTGTATTACCTTCCGTTTATTTTGATGCGCTCAAACACTCGAGGCAGCAAGGTTAATGCCATTGCTTTGATTAAAAGTCACCCTGCTGGCGCGCCACCAGCGTCAGAATGGAGTAAAGCGCCACGGCCTGCTGATGCTGGTTGAAGATCTCCACCGCCCATTCCACCACGCCAGTCGGTTTTTCCTCGGCAGTGCGCTGTTTCTTCAGCGTTTTACGTTTACAGGTCAGGCGCACCTGAATGGTATCGCCCGGCTTGACCGGCTCGATAAAGCGCAGGTTTTCCATGCCGTAGTTGGCAATGACCGGCCCAACCCCGGCATCGACAAACAGCCCCGCCGCGGCGGAAATCAGGAAATAACCGTGTACCACGCGCTCGCCAAAAATCGACTCCGCCGCGCCAATTTTGTCCATATGGGCATAGAAATGATCCCCGCTCAGGCAGGCAAAATTCACGATATCCGCTTCCGTCAGGGTACGGCGCGGGGTCAGCAGGCTGTCGCCCGGCTGTAACTCCTCGAAGTATTTACGGAACGGATGAACGCGATCTTCCAGCACCTCCGCGCCACGGACCCACTGTTTGCCGATGGCGGCGAGCATGGACGGGCTGCCCTGAATGGCCGTGCGCTGGAGATAGTGCTTCACCGCACGCAGGCCGCCCAGCTCCTCGCCGCCGCCCGCACGTCCCGGGCCGCCGTGCACCAGCTGCGGTAGCGGTGAACCGTGGCCGGTGGATTCTTTCGAGGATTCCTGGTTGAGGATCTGAATGCGTCCGTGGGCGCGCGCGGCACCGGCAATAAATTGGCGCGCCACGTTTGAATCTGCCGTGACCAGCGTTCCCGCCAGGCTGCCGCCGCCCGCCCGCGCCAGCTGCATGGCGTGTTCACTGTTGCGGTACGGCATCAGGGTGGCGACGGGGCCAAAGGCTTCGGTGGCGTGAACGGCCGGAGTTTCGTCCGGCTGCGGGCAGAACAGCAGGGTGGGCGGGAAGAATGCGCCAGCCGCCTGCATATCGGCTTTACCACCCAGACGGAACTGGCAGCCCGAGGCAAGCAGATAATCGACTTTTTCCTGCACGTCAGCACGTTGCTCACTGTTGACGAGAGCCCCCATTTTCACCCCTTCCTGGGCCGGATCGCCGACGACCACGTTCTCCAGCCGCGCAATCAGCGCCTGGCTGACGGCTTCAACCTGAGCTTCCGGCACGATGATGCGGCGGATGGCGGTACATTTTTGCCCGGCTTTGGCGGTCATCTCGCGCACCACTTCGCGAATAAACAGCGCAAACTCCGGCTGCTCCGGCGTCACGTCCTCACCCAGCACGCAGCAGTTAAGGGAATCCGCTTCCATGGTAAACGGAATGGAATGCGCGACGATATTCGGATGTACGCGCAGGCTCTGCCCGGTGCTGGCCGACCCGGTAAACGTCACCACGTCCTGGCTGTCGAGCTGGTTCAGCAGATCGCCCGCGCCACCACAGATCAGGCTGATGGCGCCGTCCGGCACCAGTCCGCTCTCGACGATCGCTTTCACCATTGCCTGAGTCACCTGCGCGGTGGCGGTGGCGGGCTTGATGATGGCGGGCATCCCGGCAAGCCAGGTGGGCGCGAGCTTTTCCAGCATCCCCCAGCACGGGAAGTTGAACGCGTTGATATGCACCGCCACGCCGGATTTCGACGTTAACACGTGACGTGCCGCAAAGCCGCCTTCCTTCGACAGCGGGATCAGCTCATCCTCCGGCCACAGGGTATCGTCCGGCAGCTCACGGCTGCCGAGACTTGCGTAGGTGAAGAGGGTGCCGATACCGCCTTCAATATCCACCCAGCTGTCGGCCTTCGTCGCGCCGGTCTGGGCTGACAGGGCATAAAACCGATCCTTCTGGCTCAGCAGATGTTTGGCCACCGCCTTCAGCATGGCGGCGCGCTCGATAAAGCTCATTGCGCGGAGCGCTTCTCCGCCGTGTTCAATGGCGTAACGGCGCGCGGCCGCCATATCCAGACCTTCGCTGGTGACTTCAAATAGCGTTTCCCCGCTGATGGCGTGGGTGATGGTGCGCTCGCGGCCCCGGCCTGATTGCCAGGTGCCGGACAAGAAGCTGGCTAACTGCTGCATTTCTTCTCTCCAGGTGTTTCGTGATTTCACTATAAATAGTTTGATCGCGAATCATAAAAAGCAAGCTGAGTTTTAATGAATTGTTAACGTTGTGATCTCTATTGCTTAGCCTGACCACCCGAAAGCCTTGTATAATTGGCCTTTCATGAAAAGGCTTGCGAGCGTCGTCACAAAATAAACAAACGCTTCTTGGGGTTATATTTAACCTTTGTGTAACTTTTAAGAAACCAAATGATTCACCATTATGCTGTTTTTGGTGATTTAACGAATCACAAAGGTGGTTATGTGACGCAAGAACAACGCTTTGAGCAACGCATCGCACAGGAGACGGCCATCGAGCCGCAGGACTGGATGCCGGATGCCTATCGCAAGACGCTGATCCGCCAGATTGGACAGCACGCCCACTCTGAGATTGTCGGCATGCTGCCGGAAGGAAACTGGATCACCCGCGCGCCGACGCTGCGCCGGAAAGCCATTCTGCTGGCGAAGGTTCAGGACGAAGCCGGACACGGCCTGTACCTCTACAGCGCGGCGGAAACGCTGGGCTGCGCCCGGGAGGACATCTATCAAAAGATGCTCGACGGCAAGATGAAATACTCCTCCATCTTCAACTATCCGACCCTGAGCTGGGCCGATATCGGCGTCATTGGCTGGCTGGTGGACGGGGCGGCCATTGTGAACCAGGTGGCGCTGTGCCGTACGTCTTACGGCCCGTACGCCCGGGCGATGGTGAAAATCTGTAAAGAAGAGAGCTTCCACCAGCGTCAGGGTTTTGAGGCCTGTATGGTGCTGGCGCAGGGCAGCGAAGCCCAGCGGCAGATGTTGCAGGACGCCATCAACCGTTTCTGGTGGCCCGCGCTGATGATGTTCGGACCCAACGACGACAACTCCCCAAACAGCGCCCGCAGTCTCGCCTGGAAGATCAAACGCTTTGGCAACGATGAGCTTCGCCAGCGCTTCGTGGACAACACGGTGCCTCAGGTGGAGATGCTCGGCATGACCGTGCCGGATCCCGACCTGCGTTTCGATGAAGAGAGCGGCCACTACCGCTTCGGCGAAATCGACTGGCACGAATTTGACGAGGTGATCAACGGGCGCGGGATCTGCAACCACGAACGTCTGGCCGCAAAACGTAAAGCCTGGGACGACGGCGCATGGGTGCGTGAAGCCGCTCTGGCCCACGCGGAAAAACAACGCGCCCGCCAGGCCGCATAAGAGGAATCAACCATGAGCAATGTTTACTGGCCGTTATACGAAGTTTTTGTCCGTTCGAAGCAGGGGCTGTCGCACCGCCATGTGGGCAGCCTTCACGCTGCCGACGACCGCATGGCGCTGGAAAACGCGCGCGATGCCTATACCCGCCGCAGCGAAGGCTGTTCTATCTGGGTGGTGAAGGCGAGTGAAATCGTCGCTTCCCAGCCGGAAGAGAGCGGGGAGTTTTTCGATCCGGCGGAAAGCAAGGTCTACCGCCATCCGACGTTTTACACCATCCCTGATGGCATTGAGCATATGTGAGGTTGGGGATGAACAACGTATCTGCTTATGCCCTGCGTCTGGGCGACAACGGTCTGGTGCTCTCACAGCGTCTGGGCGCCTGGTGCGGCCATGCGCCGGAGCTGGAAATTGACCTGGCGCTCGCCAATATCGGCCTTGATCTGCTCGGGCAGGGGCGCAATTTCCTGACCTACGCCGCTGAACGGGAGGGTAAGGGTGATGAAGACACCCTGGCCTATGGCCGCGATGAGCGTCAGTTCCGCAATCTGCTGCTGGTGGAACAGCCAAACGGCAGCTTCGCCGACACCATTGCCCGTCAGTATCTGATGGATGCGTGGAACGTAGCGCTGTACGAACGGTTGATCCACAGCAGCGACAGTCAGCTTGCCGCCATCGCGGCAAAAGCCATTAAAGAGGCGCGCTATCACCTGCGTTTTAGCCGCGGCTGGCTGGTGCGGCTGGGGGACGGGACAGAAACCTCCTCACAGAAAATGCAGCAGGCGGTGGATAGCCTGTGGCGCTTTACGGCTGAATTGTTCGACGCCGACGACGTCGAGCTGGCGCTGATTGACACCGACGTGGCGGTTGATCCGCGCGCCCTGCGGGAACCGTGGGAGCGCGAAGTGTTTGCCGGGCTGGCGGAAGCTACCCTCCGCGTGCCCGAGGAAGTGGCGTATCGCACGGGCGGCAAGAAGGGGCTACATACTGAACACCTCGGACCGATGCTGGCTGAGATGCAGTATCTCCAGCGCGTTTACCCCGACCAGCAGTGGTAAAGGAGAACGCTATGCAACGCCTCGCCGACATTGCGCCTGCCCAAATCCCGCAGATTTGGGCGCTGTTAAGCCAGATCCCCGACCCGGAAGTGCCGGTGCTGACCATCACCGACTTAGGCATGGTGCGCAGCGTGAAGGCGCAGGGGGAAGGCTGGGTTATAGGCTTCACGCCAACCTATTCGGGCTGTCCGGCAACGGAGCATCTGCTGGGGGCGATCCGCGAAACTCTGACCGGGAACGGCTTTTCCCCGGTACATATTGTGCTGCAACTGGAGCCCGCCTGGACCACCGACTGGATGACCGACGATGCCCGCAGGCGCCTGCGGGAATATGGCATCAGCCCGCCTGTCGGCCATAGCTGCCATGCCCACGTTCATGCGGAGGTGAGCTGCCCGCGCTGTGCGAGCACCGATACCTCGCTCATCAGTGAATTTGGTTCCACGGCCTGCAAAGCGCTCTACCGCTGCAATACCTGCCGTGAGCCCTTCGACTATTTCAAATGTATTTGAGGCTGCCATGACAACGTTTCATTCATTAACAGTGGCAAAAGTGGAACCCGAAACCCGAGACGCGGTGACCATTACCTTCGCGGTGCCGCAGGCGTTACAGGAGGCGTACCGCTTCCGTCCCGGTCAGCATTTGACCCTGAAAGCCAGTCCTGGCGGGGATGAACTGCGCCGCTGCTACTCCATCTGCCGGAGCACCGCGTGCGGTGAGATCAGCGTGGCGGTCAAAGCCATCGAGGGCGGACGTTTTTCCCGCTATGCCCGGGACGAAATCAAACCGGGCATGGCACTGGAGGTGATGGTGCCCCAGGGGCATTTTGGCTACCAGCCGCAGGCCGAACGCGAAGGCCACTATCTGGCGATTGCCGCCGGGTCCGGGATCACCCCGATGCTGGCGATTATGTCCGCTACGCTGGCCACTGAAGCCCACAGCCACTTCACCCTGATTTACGGCAACCGCAGCAGCCAGAGCATGATGTTCCGCCGGGCGCTGGCGGACCTGAAAGATAAATACCCGCAGCGTTTGCAGCTGATCTCCATCTTCAGCCAGGAGACGCTCGACAGCGATCTGCTCCATGGCCGTATTGACGGGGAAAAGCTCCAGGCGCTGGCAAAAACGCTGGTGAATTTCCGCCAGTACGATGAAGCCTTCATCTGCGGCCCGTCGGCGATGATGGACGAGGCTGAGGCGGCGCTGAAAGCGCTGGGTATGCCGGAAAAAGCGATCCATCTTGAGCGCTTTAACACGCCGGGAACCCCCGTTAAACGGACAGTCAGCGTGCAGGCCGACGGGCAGAAGGTCACCGTCCGTCAGGACGGGCGCGACAGGGAGATCACCCTGGCGGCGGACGACGAGAGCATTCTTGACGCGGCCCTGCGTCAGGGGGCGGATCTGCCTTACGCCTGCAAGGGCGGCGTGTGCGCCACCTGCAAATGCAAAGTGCTTCGCGGGAAGGTGGACATGGCGACCAACTACAGCCTGGAGCCGGACGAGCTGGCCGCAGGCTATGTGCTGAGCTGTCAGGCGCTGCCGTTAACCGCTGACGTTATCGTCGATTTTGATGCGAAGGGGATGGCATGAGCGAACTGATTGTCACCCGTCATGGCCGCGTGTTGCAGCTGACGCTTAACCGTCCGGCGGCGCGCAACGCGCTCAACAATGCCCTGCTCACGCAAATCGCGGAGCAGCTTGAAGCCGCCGCCGTGGATGCGGAGATCGCCGTCTGTGTGATTTACGGCAACGAACGCTGCTTTGCCGCCGGGGCCGATCTCAACGAAATGGCGGAGAAAGACCTGCCCGCCACACTGAACGATATCCGCCCGCAGCTGTGGGCGCGGATCAACGCCTTCACCAAACCGCTGATTGCCGCCGTGAACGGCTTCGCGCTGGGAGCAGGCTGTGAGCTGGCGCTGCTCTGCGATGTCGTGATTGCCGGCGATAACGCCCGTTTTGGCCTGCCGGAAATCACCCTCGGGATCATGCCGGGCGCAGGCGGCACCCAGCGGCTGATCCGAAGCGTGGGTAAATCGCTGGCCAGCAAAATGGTGCTGACGGGCGAAAGCATCACGGCGCTTCAGGCGCACAGCGCCGGGCTGGTCAGCGACGTCTACCCGGCCTCGCTGACGCTGGAGTACGCCCTGAAGCAGGCGGCGCGGATGGCGCGCCACTCGCCGCTGGCGCTACAGGCGGCGAAGCAGGCGCTTCGCCAGTCGCAGGAAGTCCCGCTTCAGGCCGGGCTGGCGCAGGAGCGTCAGCTGTTTGCGCTGCTCGCGGCCACCGACGATCGCCGGGAAGGCATCAACGCCTTTTTACAGAAACGCACCCCAGACTTTAAAGGACGCTAATTGTGGAATTTATTCTGAGCCATGTTGAGCAGGGCGTAATGACCATTACGCTGAACCGCCCGGAGCGCCTGAACAGCTTTAACGACGTCATGCACCAGCAGCTTTCCGGATGCCTGAAGCAGGCCGAGCGCGATGACGCCATCCGCTGCCTGCTGATCACCGGGGCAGGACGCGGTTTCTGCGCCGGGCAGGATCTCAACGACCGTAACGTGGACCCGACCGGCCCCGCGCCGGATCTGGGCATGTCCGTTGAGACTTTTTACAACCCGCTGGTGCGCCGCCTGGCAAAACTGCCGAAGCCGGTGATTTGCGCGGTTAACGGCGTGGCGGCGGGGGCGGGTGCCACGCTGGCCCTCGGCTGCGACATGGTGATTGCGGCGCGCTCCGCCAGTTTTGTGATGGCCTTCAGCAAGCTCGGGCTGGTACCGGACTGCGGCGGCACCTGGCTGCTGCCGCGCGTGGCCGGACGCGCCCGCGCCATGGGGCTGGCATTGCTGGGCGATAAGCTCAGCGCCGAGCAGGCACAGGCCTGGGGAATGATCTGGCAAGTGGTGGACGACGAGCAGCTCTCCGCCACCGCACAGCAGATGGCGCTGCATTTTGCCTCGCAGCCGACCTTTGGCCTGGGCTTGATCAAGCAGGCGATCAACGCCGCAGAAACCAATACCCTTGACGCCCAGCTTGATCTGGAGCGCGACTATCAACGTCTGGCCGGACGCAGCGACGACTACCGGGAAGGCGTCAGCGCGTTCCTGGCAAAACGCGCGCCGAACTTTACGGGGAAATAAGATGGTGAATATCCATACGGTCGCCGTCATTGGCAGCGGCACCATGGGCGCCGGAATTGCCGAAGTGGCAGCCAGCCACGGTCATCCGGTTCTGGTGTACGACATTGACGCAGCGGCGATTTCCCGCGCCGTCGACGGCATTCGCCAGCGGCTGTCCTCTCGCGTTGCGCGCGGAAAACTCTCTGCCGACGCCGGGGAACAGATCCTCGCCCGCCTGACGCCGGTGACGAATATCAGTGCTCTGGCGAAAGCCGATCTGGTGATCGAGGCGGCCTCCGAGCGGCTTGAAGTGAAAAAGGCGCTGTTTACCCAGCTGGCAGAGGTTTGCCCGCCGCAGACGCTACTCGCCAGCAATACCTCGTCCATTTCCGTTACCGCGATTGCGGCGGAGGTAAACCACCCTGAACGCGTCGCCGGGCTGCACTTCTTCAATCCTGCCCCGGTGATGAAGCTGGTGGAGGTGGTCAGCGGGCTGGCGACCTCACCCGAAGTGGCCGATGCGCTGTGCGAGCTGGCGCTGAGCTGGGGAAAGCAGCCGGTACGCTGCCAGTCCACGCCGGGGTTTATCGTCAACCGCGTAGCGCGTCCTTTCTACTCGGAAGCCTGGCGCGCGCTGGAAGAGCAGGTGGCAGCGCCCGAGGTGATCGACGCCGCCCTGCGAGACGGCGGGGGTTTCCCGATGGGGCCGCTTGAGCTGACGGACATGATTGGTCAGGACGTCAACTTTGCCGTGACCTGCTCCGTATTTAACGCCTTCTGGCAGGAGCGTCGTTTTTTGCCGTCGCTGGTGCAGCAGGAGCTGGTGCTGGCGGGGCGTCTGGGTAAGAAAAGCGGGCAGGGCGTTTACCGCTGGCAGGAGGACAAACCCGCCGTCAGCTGGCTCGCCCCGGTCAGCCACAGCTTCAGCCCGATGCGCGCACAGCGAAGAAGTGACGGTGTCACGGAAATTGACGATCTGTTGCTGATCGAAACGCAGGGTGAAACCGCGCAGTCGCTGGCGCTGCGCCACGGCTGTCCGGTGGTGGTGGTCGACCGCATCGAGCGGGATGTGGCCGTTCTAGCCGCCGCGCCCGGCAACCCGCACGCCGCCACGCAGAAAGCCATTTACTGGTTGCAGCACCAGGAGAAACGTGTGGTCCAGATTGCGGATTACCCCGGCCTGCTGATCTGGCGCACGGTGGCGATGATTGCCAACGAAGCGCTGGATGCCCTGCAAAAAGGGGTCGCCAGTGAGCAAGACATCGATACCGCCATGCGCTTAGGGGTCAACTATCCCTGCGGCCCCATCGCCTGGGGCGAGCGCCTTGGCTGGCAGCGTCTGTTAACGCTGCTGGAGAACCTGCAACGTCACTACGGCGAGGAACGTTATCGCCCCTGTTCACTGCTGCGCCAGCGTGCGCTTCTGGAGAGTAGTTATGAGTCATAACGCCTGGCATAACGCCCGCGCGATGTACGGACGGGACGCCTGCGCGCAGGCGATGGGGATGGACATTATCGAGATGGGCGAGGGCTACGCGGTGGTGACCATGACCATCACCCCGCAGATGCTTAACGGGCATAAAACCTGCCACGGCGGACAGCTATTCTCGCTGGCCGATACCGCCTTTGCCTACGCCTGCAACAGTCAGGGGCTGGCGGCGGTGGCCTCAGGCTGCACCATCGATTTTCTGCGTCCGGGCTTTGCTGGCGATAAGCTGACCGCTACCGCGCGGGTGAAGCATCAGGGCAAACTGACCGGCGTCTACGACATCGAAATTCAGAATCAACAACAGAAAACCGTCGCTCTTTTTCGCGGGAAATCCCACCGCACCGGCGGCAGTGTGACAGGAGAAGCCTGATGCGTGACGCATTTATTTGTGAGGGTGTGCGTACCCCGGTCGGTCGCTACGGTGGAGGATTATCCAGCCTGCGTGCCGATGACTTAGGGGCCGTTCCGCTGCGTGCGCTGCTGGCGCGTTACCCGCAGCTCGATCTGGAGCGCATAGATGACGTGATCTTCGGCTGCGCAAATCAGGCCGGAGAGGATAACCGCAACGTGGCGCGCATGTCGTCGCTGCTGGCCGGGCTGCCGCAGACCGTTTCCGGTACCACCATTAACCGCCTGTGCGGCTCCGGTCTGGATGCCCTTGGCTTTGCGGCGCGCGCCATTAAGGCCGGGGATGGCGATCTGCTGATCGCCGGTGGCGTCGAATCCATGTCCCGTGCGCCGTTCGTGATGGGTAAAGCCACCGCGGCGTTTCAGCGTCAGGCGGAGATCTTCGATACCACCATCGGCTGGCGATTTGTGAATCCGCTCATGCATCAGCAATACGGAACTGACAGCATGCCGGAAACGGCAGAGAATGTAGCGGAATTGTTAAATATAAGCCGTGCCGATCAGGACGCATTTGCCTTGCGCAGCCAGCAGCGCACCGCGCTGGCGCAGCAGAATGGCGTTCTGGCGCAGGAGATAATCCCGGTACAGGTAACGGGGAAAAAAGGCGCGGTAACGGAAGTGAGCGTAGACGAGCATCCGCGCGCCGAAACCACCCTTGAACAGCTTGCCGCGCTGAAAGCCCCGTTTCGCAAGAACGGTGTGGTGACGGCGGGGAACGCCTCTGGCGTCAACGACGGGGCGGCGGCGCTGATTATCGCCAGCGAGCCGATGGCGCTTGCCCAGGGGTTAATCCCGCGCACCCGCATTGTGGCCATGTCGACCGCGGGCGTCGAGCCGCGTCTGATGGGATTAGGCCCGGTTCCCGCCACCCGTAAGGTGCTGGAACGTGCCGGACTCAGTATCACCGATATGGACGTCATTGAGCTTAACGAAGCCTTCGCCGCACAGGCGCTGGGGGTGCTGCGTCAGCTGGGCTTGCCGGATGACGCGGAGCATGTCAACCCGAACGGCGGAGCGATCGCGCTAGGTCATCCGCTGGGAATGAGCGGTGCCAGACTGGCGCTGGCCGCGAGCAATGAATTGCACCGACGAGGCGGGCGCTACGCGCTGTGTACGATGTGCATCGGTGTGGGTCAGGGCATTGCCATGATCCTTGAGCGTGTTTGAGCGAACAATAATGTGAGTACCCTGCGATGATAAATACAACAAAGCTTGATCCGATCGAAACCGCGTCCATTGATGAATTGCAGGCGTTGCAGACCGCGCGCCTGAAGTGGACGCTGAACCACGCCTACAACAACGTTCCGATGTACAAACGCAAGTTTGATGCCGCGGGCGTTCACCCTGACGATTTCAACGAGCTGGCGGACCTGCAAAAATTCCCGTGCACCACCAAGCAGGATCTGCGCGACAACTACCCGTTCGATACCTTTGCGGTGCCGATGGAGCAGGTGGTGCGCATCCACGCCTCGTCGGGCACCACCGGAAAGCCGACCGTGGTGGGATATACCCAGAATGATATCGACAACTGGGCCAATATCGTCGCCCGTTCCCTGCGCGCCGCCGG
>NZ_JADDTS010000022.1:5331-6207 GCF_015159675.1 Enterobacter cloacae complex sp. S2 | reverse complement strand
TACGGGCTTTTCACCGGCGGGCTGGGGGCGCACTACGGTGCCGAGCGTCTGGGTGCGACGGTGATCCCGATGTCCGGCGGCCAGACGGAGAAGCAGGCGCAGCTGATCCGCGATTTTCAGCCGGATATGATCATGGTGACGCCCTCATACTGCCTGAATTTAATTGAAGAGCTGGAGCGTCAGATGGGCGGTGACGCCAGCGCCTGTTCCCTGCGCGTCGGCGTGTTTGGCGCCGAGCCGTGGACGCAGGCGATGCGCCGCGAAATTGAAAAACGGCTGGGCATTACCGCGCTGGATATCTATGGTCTCTCCGAAGTGATGGGGCCGGGCGTGGCGATGGAGTGTCTTGAAACCACTGACGGCCCGACCATCTGGGAAGATCACTTCTACCCGGAGATCGTCAACCCGAATGACGGCTCACCGCTGGCCGACGGCGAGCAGGGCGAACTGCTGTTCACCACGCTGACCAAAGAGGCGCTGCCGGTGATCCGCTACCGCACCTGCGACCTGACGCGCCTGCTGCCGGGCACCGCACGCACTATGCGCCGGATGGATCGCATCAGCGGGCGCAGCGACGACATGCTCATCATTCGCGGCGTTAACGTCTTCCCGTCACAGCTGGAAGAGGAGATCGTCAAGTTCGAACATCTTTCGCCGCACTATCAGCTGGAGGTGAACCGCCGCGGGCATCTTGATTCACTTTCGGTGAAGGTCGAGCTGAAACAGAGTAGCTTAACGCTGACGCATGAACAGCGTTGTCAGGTCTGCCATCAGCTGCGTCATCGGATTAAATCGATGGTGGGGATTTCAACCGATGTGATGATCGTTAACTGCGGAAGCATACCGCGATCCGAGGGTAAAGCCTGCCGGGTGTTT
>NZ_JADDTS010000022.1:0-5215 GCF_015159675.1 Enterobacter cloacae complex sp. S2 | reverse complement strand
AGGGCTGGGGTGAGGGGGAAACCCCAGATTCGTATGCTATGATTCATCCAGGAAAAAAATAACAACAGAATGAATCACATGAATAAACTTGATGCCTTTATCCAGCACGCAGTCAGCTCTGTTCCCGTCAGCGGAACGTCGCTTATCTCCTCGCTGTATGGCGACGCGCTTTCCCATCGCGGCGGAGAGATCTGGCTCGGCAGCCTGGCGGCCCTGCTGGAAGGGATGGGATTCGGGGAGCGCTTTGTGCGCACCGCGCTGTTTCGCCTCAACAAAGAGGGCTGGCTGGACGTGTCCCGCATTGGCCGCCGCAGCTTTTACCGTCTCAGCGACAAGGGGCTGCGTTTGACCCGACGCGCGGAAAATAAAATCTACCGTGCAGAACTGCCGGCATGGGATGGTAAATGGCTGCTACTGCTTTCCGAGGGGCTGGATAAAACCACGCTCGCGGACGTGAAAAAACAGCTCATCTGGCAAGGGTTCGGCACGCTGGCGCCGAGCCTGATGGCCTCGCCGTCGCAGAACCTCGCGGACGTGCAGTCTCTGTTGCATGACGCGGGCGTGGCGGAAAACGTCATTTTCTTTGAAGCTCATTCGCCGCTGGCTTTGTCACGCGCGGCGTTACGATCCCGCGTGGAAGAGTGCTGGCAGCTGACCGAACAAAACGCGATGTACGAAACGTTTATCAACTCGTTCCGTCCGCTGCTGCCGCTGCTGAAAGAGGCGTCGCCCGAGGATTTAACCCCGGAACGCTGCTTCCAGATCCAGCTGTTACTCATTCATTTTTATCGTCGCGTGGTGCTGAAAGATCCGCTGTTGCCGGAGGAGTTACTCCCGGCGCACTGGGCGGGACAGAGCGCGCGACAGCTGTGCATTAACATCTACCAGCGCGTGGCAGCGGGAGCCCTGGCGTTTGTCAGTGAGAAGGGGGAAACCTCCGTCGGCGAGCTGCCCGCGCCCGGCACGCTTTATCACCAGCGTTTTGGTGGTCTGAATATCACATAAGGAGAGGGTATGCCTGTTTATCAAATTGATGGTCTGACGCCGGTCGTGCCTGAAGAGAGCTATGTTCACCCGACCGCGGTGCTGATTGGCGACGTGATCCTCGGCAAAGGTGTTTACGTAGGCCCCAACGCCAGCCTGCGCGGTGATTTTGGCCGGATCGTGGTGAAAGACGGCGCGAACATTCAGGATAACTGCGTGATGCACGGTTTTCCGGAGCAGGACACGGTGGTGGAAGAGGACGGGCATATCGGCCACAGCGCGATCCTGCACGGCTGCATTATCCGCCGTAATGCGCTGGTGGGGATGAATGCGGTGGTGATGGACGGAGCGACGATCGGCGAAAACAGCATCGTCGGGGCGGCGGCGTTTGTGAAGGCTAAAGCGGAAATGCCTGCGAATCACTTAATTCTTGGCAGTCCGGCGAAAGCGATTCGTGAGCTAAGCGCGCAGGAAATAGAGTGGAAAAAGCAGGGCACGCGGGAGTATCAGGTGTTGGTGGATCGCTGTAAGCAGACGCTGCATCAGGTAGAGCCGCTGCGGGAAGAAGAGCCCGGCCGCAAACGGCTGGTATTCGATGAGAACTTACGGCCCAAGTCGGCTGGCCGGGATAATTAACCATTTCTTGCCTGCGAAATAATGCAATGGCATAGGGATGCGTTAACGCGCAACAAATACCCTTTGGGGATAGTGTATAATTGAACGTTTCAGACCTGCATCCATAAAGGGATTTTGTTACCCTGACGCAGATCACGCCTCTCATTCAGAGCGGTCAATGCGTTTATGGAAGACACTATATGAGTGAAAACGACACTATCCCAAAGCAGTCCAAAAGCCAGATTAACAAAGCGGTATTTTACACATCTGCTTTGTTAATTTTCCTTCTTGTCGCCTTTGCCGCGATTTTCCCTGACGTTGCCGATAAAAACTTTAAGCTACTGCAACAGCAAATATTCACCAACGCCAGCTGGTTTTACATTCTTGCCGTCGCGCTGATTTTAATGAGTGTGACGTTCCTCGGCTTGTCCCGCTACGGCGATATTAAACTCGGGCCCGACCACTCCCAGCCTGACTTCAGCTACCACTCCTGGTTCGCCATGCTGTTCTCGGCGGGGATGGGGATCGGCCTGATGTTCTTCGGCGTGGCGGAGCCGGTCATGCACTACCTTTCCCCGCCGGTGGGGACACCTGAAACGGTCGCTGCGGCCAAAGAGGCCATGCGGCTGACATTCTTCCACTGGGGGCTGCACGCCTGGGCTATCTACGCCATCGTTGCGTTGATTCTGGCGTTCTTCAGCTACCGCCACGGCCTGCCTTTGACGCTTCGTTCGGCGCTTTATCCGATTATCGGCGACCGTATTTACGGCCCGATAGGTCATGCGGTGGATATCTTCGCGGTAATCGGCACCGTATTTGGCGTGGCGACCTCGTTAGGTTACGGCGTTTTACAGGTCAATGCCGGGCTGAACCACCTTTTTGGCGTGCCCATCAACGATACCGTGCAGGTGATCCTGATCGTCCTGATTACCGGGCTGGCGACCATTTCTGTGGTGTCCGGTCTGGATAAAGGCATTCGCATTTTATCAGAGCTCAATCTGGGGCTGGCGGTACTGCTGCTGGTGCTGGTGTTGTGCCTGGGGCCAACCGTACTCCTGCTGAAATCCTTTGTGGAAAATACCGGCGGATACCTGTCCGAGCTGGTGAGCAAGACGTTTAACCTGTACGCTTATGAACCGAAATCCAGCAACTGGCTGGGAGGCTGGACGCTGCTGTACTGGGGCTGGTGGCTGTCCTGGTCGCCGTTTGTCGGGATGTTCATTGCCCGTGTGTCCCGCGGCAGAACCATCCGCGAGTTCGTGACCGGCGTGCTGTTTGTCCCGGCGGGCTTTACCCTGATGTGGATGACGGTGTTCGGCAATAGCGCCATTTACCTCATCATGAACAAGGGAGCGTCCGATCTGGCGAATACCGTCCAGCAGGACGTGGCGCTGGCGCTGTTTAATTTCCTTGAGCATTTCCCGTTCTCTTCCGTGCTGTCATTTATTGCCATGGCGATGGTCATCGTCTTCTTTGTGACCTCAGCCGACTCCGGGGCGATGGTGGTGGATACCCTCGCGTCCGGCGGCGAGGCCAATACCCCCGTCTGGCAGCGCATCTTCTGGGCCGCGCTGATGGGCGTAGTCGCTATCGCGCTGCTGCTCGCGGGCGGACTGAGTGCGCTGCAAACCGTGACTATCGCCAGCGCGCTACCGTTCTCGATGATCCTGCTGGTCTCAATCTATGGGTTGCTGAAGGCGCTCCGACGCGATTTGACCAAACGCGAGAGCCTGAGTATGGCCACGATCGCGCCGACAGCGGCCCGTAACCCCATTCCGTGGCAGCGCAGACTGCGTAACATCGCCTACTTACCTAAACGCTCCCTGGTGAAACGCTTTATGGAAGAGGTGATCAAACCGGCCATGGTGCTGGTGCAGGATGAACTGAATAAGCAGGGAACGCAGAGCCATATCAGCGACGCGTCGGACGATCGTATTCGCCTTGAGGTGGATTTAGGCAATGAGCTGAATTTCATTTATGAAGTCAGGCTGCGTGGCTATAACTCGCCGACCTTCGCGCTAGCGGCCATGGAGAATGATGAGAATCAGGCAGAACAGCACCGGTACTATCGGGCAGAAATCTACCTCAAGGAAGGTGGGCAAAATTACGATGTGATGGGCTGGAACCAGGAGCAGTTAATTAACGATATCCTGGACCAGTATGAAAAACATCTGCACTTCCTGCACCTGGTGCGTTAATCAGCCAGCCCCTGAAGCATTCGCTTCAGGGGCGTAATTTAATACGCCTCCGGCAGCGGACGGTCTATCGACACCAGCTTTCCGCGCTTCATGGTGATATAGCCCCCGGCTTTAAGATCCGCCAGCACGCGAAAGACATGCGTTCGCGACAGGTTAGTGCGCTTGATGATAAACAGCGCCAGACCCTCATTCTCGCCCGTGTGGGTTTCCTGCCGATAAAGATAGCGATAGAGCATAGGTTTAATGGTCTGGTAGCTGGTGACCTGCCTGCGTTCGTTATGCAGGTCGATGGTGAATATCGACATATAGGTCAGTATGGTGGCCAGCGCCTGCATGCGCTCAGGCCCACCCTGGAAAAAAAACTGGTCGAAGTCGGCCCAGGATATTCTCACCAGTTTCACCCTGGCACTGCTGCGATATTCATACTTCGCCAGTGGACAATACCTTTCCATTAAACCGATCGGCATATACTCAATAGTATTGCCAATATTCAGCCCATCATCAGGCATTAATATCGTCAGCGACCCTTCAGTACAGAAATAAATATAGCCAGGTTCAACGGTGAGTTTTTTATTTGCGGCAACGGTTAAGACCTCGCCTTCACAAAGCATTTGCGGAAAAAATTGCCCAATATTGAGTTGCTGATAATAGGTATGGATATCCTGAAAATTCACGCTAAGCCTCTCCCCGCAACGTCTGCTATGGTAGCGAGTATAGCAGCAATTGCCCACGGATTACGAATCGATAAATAACCAGTCCCATATGGGACTATGAAGGGAAGGTATTCTGGTTAGAATGGTCCTCAATGAGTTCGCATTAAAATTATCCGCCACAATTAAATATCGCTGGCGGCGCAATTAATCTATGAGGCCATTTAATGAAATTAACGATAATCGCTAAACATCTGGCGCTGGCCGGTGTGTTGACGTCGCTGTCGCTTTCCGCGTTTGCGGAAGTACAGCCGCAGGATGCCACTCCTACAACCCAGCAGGCTAATAACGCCCTGTATAACAAATTACCGTTTGCCGATAAAACCGACTTTGAAAATGCCCATAAAGGCTTTATCGCCCCGCTGCCGCAAAACATGATCAAAGGCGAGCAGGGGAACGTTATCTGGAACCCGGCGAAATATGATTTCGTCAAAGAGGGTGAAAAAGCCCCGGATACGGTAAACCCGAGTCTGTGGCGTCAGTCACAGTTGATCAACATTGGCGGGCTGTTTAAGGTCACCGACGGCGTGTATCAGATCCGTAATCTCGATCTCTCCAACATGACCATCATTGAGGGCGAGAAGGGCATTACCGTTATCGACCCGCTGTTAAGCGCTGAACCGGCGAAAGAAGCGCTGGATCTCTACTATGCAAACCGCGGCAAGAAACCGGTCGTCGCTGTGGTGATCACCCACAGCCACGTTGACC
>NZ_JADDTS010000021.1:0-33129 GCF_015159675.1 Enterobacter cloacae complex sp. S2 | reverse complement strand
ACTTGTTCGCACCTTCCCTAGTTTCGTTAGTTTTATCACTGATATTGTTAGAAATAGTCCATGTCGCACCTATGGCTGCAACAAGGCAGGTAACCATAACCCCTATAGTACCGAGCCAAAACTCGCTTCTGCTGATTCCTTTGTTGCTCATATCATTGATAGTCTCTTCATCATTATCGTTCTGATTAGGCGTAGTAAATACATACCCTGCTCTATTCAAATCAAGTGGATGAAAACTTGGAGATGAATGATGGTCGCGGTATTGTGTGTGGCGCGAGGGGAAAATTTGCATCCCATCGAGATCCGCTGGCTGATAATAGTCATCCTTATGCTGTTTCATCGTCGTCAGCCTTGTCATGTTTTACTTTAATGTAATTCTTGTCAACAAGGTTCTGTTCAACTTTTCTATAGTTAAAAAAGTTGATATATCCACAGTTCTGGCATTGCATAATCAGTACATCTAGAGCTGGCGTTTTATACAGGCTGCTGGATTTCTCGTCAACGTTCTTTTTAAAGGTAGATCCTGGTATGGTTGGCACCATTCTAGGCCTGTTTTCATCATCTCCAGGGGTAAGCTCATTAGGGGTGTAAAGCGTCCAGGCCTCTTCACAGCAAATAGGGCAGGTATGATCTCCCGCTAAGCTATTGAGATATTCTGCAAATTCCTCAAATGTAATTAACTTGAATTCTTTCGTGCTCATAAGAAAACCTTTCAAAGCTTGATGTTTTTTTATTTAGTATCAATTATTTAGTGCGTAATTCACCTTCAAGCTGTCTAATTCCCGCACGTTATTGTCTAGATACCCTCTCCGATCGCCAGGCACTTATTAAGTCCATAACTAAAGCTTGTTGTATGCAGTGGACTCATGGATCAGCGCCTTACCCATGATGTACAACTGGTCCTGATTTTCTTCTGTCACATACCAGTCTTTGTACGCCGGGTTATCGGAAAGCACAGCCAGCTGGAGTCCCTGCATTTGCAGACGCTTAACGTGGAAGTGCTGCCCGAAGACAAACGCATACACCCCGTCAACTTTGAAGTTCCTCACTGAAACATCGAAGAAGAGTCGATCGCCAGACTGTATTGTCGGGCACATGCTGTCACCGTCCACAGTCATCACCTTCACATCATGCTGAGTGCGATTCCCAAAGAGGGAGCGCGCGTGCTCAGTAGTGAACTCAATGGCGTGCAGAACTTCTACAAATTCCGAAATCATGAAAGAGCCTGGCCCCGCACTAACAGTCAGGTCGAGAACGTCGACGCGGAAAACGTCAGAGGCCGGATGTGCTGTTAAAGCGGCCACTGGGTACTTTGCGCCGTTATGCATAGATCCTTCGCCTGAGCTAAGCCAGTCAGGCATTACCCCCAGAGCGTTAGCAATATCTACAAGCTTGGTGGTCTGATTGGCCTTGCCAGTTTCAATCTTCTGAATGGCTGCCTGGCTAACCCCAACCAGATCCCCGAGAGCCTTTTGCGTAAGCCCCCGCGCAGATCGCGCTTCTTTAAGTCTTTCAGCGAGTGTCGTTTTCATAATCTCAAATGTACAACCGTGGTTTTAATCCATCAAACGAAAATGGTTGTTGACTAAATACAACCATGGTTTTATTCTTCTTTCATATTCACTACGGAGGTTGTTATGAACCCAGTAATTAAAACCGCGATCAGTATCGTTGGTTCTCAGAAAAAACTGGGCGATGCCTGCGAAGTATCACAGCAGGCCGTTTACAAGTGGCTGCACAACAAAGCAAAGGTCTCCCCTGAGCACGTTGGGAGCATTGTAAGCGCAACTGGTGGGGCAATTAAGGCTCACCAGATTCGCCCAGACCTGCCGACTCTCTTCCCGAAGGTCGAGCAGTCCGCAGCTTAATATCCAAAACATTAACCGAACGGCCCGGTATATGGTCGGGTGCCCGGCGTGGTCAAGGTTGACTGTCAATGGTGCACGATAAACAAAACCAATAAACATTAACTATTTCAAACAAATGGAACGTATATGCACTCACTTACTTATCAAAAGAGTATCGGATTTTCTCCCGGCGTGATGATAAATCGCGCTCAGCAAAAACAAGAAGATAACCACGACGCGATCCGCAATGCGATCCGCTCATGGGCAGCTTCTCAGGGTCAGGACGTAGTGACGATGCTGATCGTCAACGAGTACCGGGAGCAGGGCGGGGTGGATATCACCTTCCCGGAGGACTTGAGCCGTCAGCGCCAGAAGCTGTTCCGCTTCCTCGATAACCGCTACGACTCTGAGCAGTACCGCGAGAACGTGCGCCAGCTGACACCCGCAATCATGGCCGTTCTGCCTCTGGAGTATCGCCATCGACTTCTTCCCGAGGACAGTTTCATGTCCCGCTTAGCTCGACTTGAGAAGGAAACGAGCGAGGCGAAAGTGGCCGTTGCGATGAACGCTCCGCGTCACCAGAAGCTCAAGGAACTCAGTGAAGGGATTGTAGAGATGTTCCGTGTCGACCCGGACCTGACCGCGCCGCTGATGGCCATGGTCACTTCGATGCTGGGGGTTATGTGAGAACTACAGAAATGGCGAAAGCCGGTCTGCGCGAACAGAACCGACTTTCTGGTGCAAATCGTTTGGACTCTTTGCAGGAGTAAGTATGTCAAACACCGCTGAAATTATCAATTTCCCAAACAAAACCGAACAACCGGGAGGTCGTATGGCCGACCTGTCGAACGGGTATACCAAGGTCGCTAACGAGATTCAACAGCTCAAACCTCGTCTGAGAATGTCAGGCCGGGAGTGGCAGTGTTTTGAGGCGGTGATCTGGCTTACCTACGGCTGGAACAAGAAACAGGACCGTGTGACAAATACGGTTATTGCCGAGCTTACGGGCCTGAGCGATACGCATGTATCGGACGCGCTTAAGTCTCTCGCAGAACGCAAAATCATCTTTTCACAGAAGCAGGGCATGATGAAAATCGTCGGTGTAAACACTGACCTTTCAGCATGGATTTTAGACAAACCGGAAACGGGAAGAAAATTCCCGAAAACGGGAAAATCCTTCCCGAAATCAGGAATAACCTTCCCGAAAACGGTAGACACCCAATACAAGAACAAGAACAGTATTAAAAGATCTTCGTCCGAGAATTCTGACGAATCCTCTGACGCACGTCTGAAGAAATTTTTATCAACTCATCCTGAAGCTGCGGTCTACACACCATCCGGTGCGAAGTGGGGCTCTGCTGAAGACCTCGAGACAGCTAAGTGGATTTCCTCAAGGGTGAAGCTGATTAACCCAACCTGCAAAGCCCCGGACATGACCTCCTGGTCTAACACTGTTCGCCTGATGCGCCAGATAGACAACCGGTCGCACCAGGACATCTGCGCGCTGTATGACTGGGCAAGCAAACACCACTTCTGGCAGACCAACATCCTGAGCCCGGAAAGCCTGCGTAAGCAGTGGGACAGGCTGACGATGCAACGCAGCGCAGGTGGTGAGCAGCGAGGCGTAAAGCCGGATCTGGACTTCAACAACACTGACTGGGCCTATGAGGTGATTCGATGAAATCTCTTGCAGAGCAGATGCGTAACCACGATCGCGAGCAGATGAGCCGCATGGCCCATAACCTGCCAGAACAGTACCAGCAGCAGGCGCCAGTCGAGCAGGTGGCGCAGGTATTCAACGGACTGTTCAACCAGCTGCGTGCCGCGTTCCCGGCCAGCATGGCGAACTTCCGCACCCAGGACGACCTGAACGAATTCCGCCGTCAGTGGCTGCTGGCGTTTCAGGAGAACGGGATCCACTCAATGGCGCAAGTAGATGCCGGTATGCGCATTGCCCGCCGCCAGGAGCGCCCATTCATGCCGTCGCCGGGCCAGTTCGTCGCCTGGTGCAAACAGAGCGGCGGGGTGCTGGGCGTCAACGTTGACCAGGTGATCGCCGAATACTGGGACTGGCGTAACCGTTCGTTTGAATTCACTTCCAGTGAGCAATTTCCCTGGTCGCAGCCGGTCATGTACCACATATGCGTTGAACTGCGCCACCGCAGCACAGAGCGCCAGTTAACTCATGGTGAGCTGGCGCGCGAAGCGGGCGATCTGCTGGACATGTGGGAGAAGCGCGTCACCGAGGGTAAACCAGTGCCGCCGGTACGCCGGGCAATTGCAGCGCCTGCCGCAGAGCATGGGCCTACGCCGATCCAGCTGCTCCAGGCGAAGTACAACCGCAACAAGTCGAACGGGATGGTGTGATATGACCATAACAATCCGCGGGCAGATTCTTGCAGCCCTGCGTAACAACCCGGGCCTGAATAGTGCTCGCATTGCCAGCATGATCGGCATGACCACCAAAAAGATTTCCGGCCCGTTAAGCACGTTGTTTGCAGACGGCCTGATCGAGTTCGAAGGTAAGCATGGCCAGCGGCTGTATCGGCTGACCAGCTACGGCATGAAATACGCACCGGAAACCATACCGGCGATGCCGAAGGGAAATTCGAAGCTGGTTCAGCGTACAGAGGCAAGCGTGATCTGCCAGGAGTGCCGCAACAGCGCGGCTATGAAGCGAGTATTGATGGTTTGGGGGAGGGTAGGGGTATGAAAATCGAAGATATCAAAACGTTGCGGTGTTCTTCAATTTGAACGGCAAGACAGTAGCGTTACGAATGGATGCTGAGCAGAAGCGGATCGTCGCATTAATGGCGCTGAACACGGCTGATGCTCGTGCAGAACTGATTGAAGTGCCGCACATGACTTTACCAGCAGACCCAGCCATGCAGGAGGCCGCCCAATGAGCAACATCGACAAACAGGCGCTGCGTGAGCGCTACTCTGAGAAGCCTGCACCGAATTGCCACATCTGCGGGTCTTTAATGACAATACAGCGTGCCGGTGCTGGAGGTGTTGTATACGGATGCACTGGCCGCATCGACAAAGATGGTGAGGGTTACAAATTCTCTGAAGGCAGAGACATCGCGGATGACCATTACGCTCGCTCACGTGTGACATTCGCCGATGAAAGTGACACTGATGTGCTGGCGCTGCTGGATAAGCTGGAAGCCGCAGAGAAGAAGACTGTCGAAATGCCAACCTTCGACGGCTATGTGCCACACGTTGCGCCGGCATTCCGCATCGCCTGTGATAACGCTGGCATCAACGTCGCCGCAGCCGCTAAAGGAGAGTGATATGGCTACCAATAAAACTTTAGAAGCGGCCAACTTCTGGCAGATTGAACGTGCGAAGTTTGAAGAGATGTATCCCGATCAGCGCATCATGCTAAACCGCATTGAAGAGCAACTCCACAGCAACATTATGGCTGCTGTCATCCTGCTGAATGATTTCTCTTTCTCCATTCGTGAAGTTGAACGCAAAGCCGAAGCGAAGAAGGACTAACCCATGAGCGAACTAACCAAAGAATGGCTCCTGACGACCATCGCGGAGCTTGAAGAAGAGCGCGATGCTGTGCCCGGCGCAGTAAACGAAGATGCGTTAATGGCGCTTGCTGCGATGAATATTGCGCTGGCATCGCTCGAAGCGGAGTCTGTGGCGTTCAGGTCAAAGTTAAAGCCACCATCTTCTATCGGTAGCGAGCACTGGGATTATACGGATCATCGACAGCCAGATGCTTTCGAACTTGAGAGCTGTGTGATTGAGCGACTCTTCACCGAACCTCCAGCGCCGGTAGCTGTGCCAGCTGGATACAGATTGCAGCCAATATCTGAATATGACGCCATGTGTTCCGCCATGCTTCAGGGTGTCGAAAACGCCGAGACGCTCACCACCATGCAGACCGCTTCAGCTCTGGATTCTTCGCCAAAAATTGCCGAGTCGCCCACCGGCATAAATCAGGGTAAATCCGAACCTGTAACGACGGCTAACAAGTTGCCATTCGAGCAGTGGCTTTCTCAGCAGACAGGCACTATTGACGTCGAATGTGGATGCGTGATGACGGAGGTGTTTTTCCACTGGTTGCGCGTTGCGTATGAGGCTGGCAACTATCCGGTTATTCCGGATGGTTGGGTTTTGGTGCCGATTGAGCCGACTTATCAGATGTGCGAGGCGATGGGTCTGCAATGGGAGAGCCCGCGATTTCCGGATCGCTATAAGGCGATGCTCGCCGCCGTTAAAAATAGTCGTAATTTCTGCTAAAGTTTGGGCAATATAACCAGCACAGTAATTAGGGAGTCATTTATGCACGAACTATTTGTGCTGGTTTTGAGTACCTGTGCCAGCCTCAGCAATATGTCAGGTTGTTCTTTGGAAGTGGTGAACTTGAACACTGAAAAAGAACCGGTGAATGTCTTTTACAGCAGGAAAGACTGCGAAGAAAGCATGAAGAAAATCATGCTAAATCATGCCCAGTACTATGAAATATCAGGTAGAGAGCCATCAATGGCGAAGTGTGAAAAAATCTTTTTACCTAAGAATGTTAGTAAATAGTTAAAAAGCCAATGCGAATTTCATGAGGTTCAATAGGAGCTTGAAATGGAAGATTATCTGGTTTTTGGTTTAGGTCATGAAGGTGATATCCAGAACGATGAAGCGGGACTTGATAAAATAAACGTGGTAACAAAAGCGGTAATGCGTTCAACAAATTCCAGTGAGCCGGTAGCTTACCAAATGACCCAGTTCAAAGAATTTAATGTTGTCAGGCAGCAAGCGTATGATGGTGAATACTACAACATAGCATTTGATGTTTTACCATCTCGCGATCGTGTTGATGCTGCAATTCGCAAATATCACCCAAAGAAATCATCCACGGTTTAGTAACCTTTGATTTTCTGGAATCAAGCAGCCATAATCATGTCATCGGAGCCTGAACAACTCCGGTGACTTCTGCGCATTTAAGGGGACTTAAATGCGACCACAATCTGAACTCCTCACCTTGTCACAGATGCAGAAATGCACCTGCGATTTTCTGCATTCTGCGGTTTCCGTTAGGGAGGCCGTATGACTCTTCCAGTAGACGGTATCAAACTCCATCGCGGCAACTTCGCGGCCATAGGCCAGCAGATTCAGCCATTGCTGGATGCCGGGCAATGTTTCCGCCTGCAAGTCAAACCATGGCGCGAGAAACGCAGCCTGTCGCAGAACGCGCTAAGCCACATGTGGTACACGGAAATCAGCGAGTACCTCATCGCCCGCGGCAAGACCTTCGCTACGCCTGAGTGGGTCAAAGACGCGATGAAGCACACCTATCTCGGTTACGAAAGCAAAGACCGGGTGGATGTCGTGTCCGGAGAGGTCACGACCGTGCAGTCACTCCGCCATACGTCAGAGCTGGAAACCGGCGAGATGTACATTTTCCTGTGCAAAGTCGAAGCCTGGGCGATGAACATCGGCTGCCACCTGACCATTCCGCAGAGCAGCAAGTACCAGCAGCTGCGCGATAAGCAGGAGGCATGATGTCTACTCCACTTTCTCGCGTCATCACAAACGAAATCTTCCGCGTTCCGGCGCGCCGCCAGCCTAAGCCGCGGTTAAGCCGTCCGACATCCCGACTATGAAAGACTACACCGCCCGCCTGGTGGATCAGAAATGGCTGCGTCTCGCGGCGAGGAGAACGCATGGCTAATTTATGCAAAGCGGCACGCGGTCGCGAATGCCAGGTACGCATCCCGGGCGTATGCAACGGAAATCCTGAGACATCTGTACTGGCTCATATCCGCCTGGCGGGGCTGTGCGGAACCGGAATCAAGCCGCCTGACCTGATCGCCACCATTGCATGCAGCAGTTGCCACGACGAGATTGATCGCCGCACCCGCCTGGTCGATGCGGAATATGCAAAGGAGTGCGCGCTTGAAGGAATGGCCCGCACGCAGGTTATCTGGCTGAAAGAGGGGCTCGTAAAAGCATGAATGAATATCGCATCAGTCTCCCATGGCCGCCGAGCAACAACCGCTACTACCGGCATAACCGCGGGCGCACGCATATCAGCGCAGAAGGGCAGGCGTACCGCGACAGCGTCGCCAGAATCATCAAAGACTCAATGCTGGATATCGGCCTGACCACGCCCGTGAAAATACGTATCGAGTGCCACATGCCGGATCGCCGCCGCCGGGACCTGGACAATCTGCAAAAGGCCGCATTCGATGCCTTGACGAAATCCGGTTTCTGGCTCGATGACCAGCAGGTTGATTACTACAGCGTGAAGAGAATGCCGATCGTCAAAGGCGGCAGGCTTGAACTGACCATCACCGAACTGGAGGCCGCATGAACCATACCGACTTCCTCCGGTACCAGGCAGAAAGCGTTAAGCGCGCCAGCATGCCACCAGTAGCAAAGCACAGCCAGACAAAAACCAATCAGCCACAGAAGGAAGCCGCATGAACAGTCAGCAACTGGAATACGTACGTCAGCAGCTCATTGTGGCGACCGCCGATCTGAGCGGGACAACGAAAGGGCAACTGGTAGCTTTCGCCGAAAACGCGCAATTCACCGCAACGGCGCGCAGCCGGGGCCGGAAGAAAATCACCGACCCGGTCACCGGCCGGAAAGTTAACCCTGACGGCCCCGCAATGAGCGGCAGCCAGTCCCGCGCAAAGGGCTCATCCATTGCGCTGGTCAGCCCGGTAGAGTACGGGACCGCGTCATGGCGGCGCGCGCTTCTGTCGCTGGAAGATCACCATAGAGCGTGGCTGCTATGGAACTACAGCGAGAACACCCGCTTCGAATACCAGGTGGCTATCACCCAATGGGCGTGGGCTGAATTCGTGGAGCAACTCGGCGTTAAGAAAGTGGCCGGCAAGACGATGGAACGCCTGAAGAAACTGATATGGCTGGCGGCGCAGGACGTCAAAGCGGAGCTGGCGGGGCGTGAGACGTACGAATATCAGGCGCTGGCGGAGTTGGCTGGCGTGGCGAAATCCACCTGGACAGAAACGTATCTGCCTCACTGGCTGGCGATGCGTAACAGCTTTAAGCGACTCGATAGCGGTGCGCTTATCTCAGTAACGCGATCACGTTCACAACAAAAGGCGACAAATTTAGACGTAAGTCTTGCAAAACCGAACTGAAACGCATATATTTCATGTAAATCTGATATCGTCGCCATAGCTTTGATTGTCGACAAAGAATTAAGAGCCTCGCCATCGAGCGGGGCTTTTTATTTGAACAAAAGAGATATCCCAAGTTTTACCAAGAAGACGAAAATAGCGATATCGATAATCATGTGAATAATTCGATCCGCTAAGTCCGGATTCTTGTTGATTCTGTACCTACCACGTCTACGTCTGCCCATTTTTCTCTCCTTTAGGGGATGTATCGGCAGTGATGTAAAGAAACTTTATTCAAAGGCTCACTCATGTGGGCCGTTTTTATTTCAGGCTCCGGGAACCATCATCGACACGCCTACTTGTTAAATCGTCCCGAGGGCCTGAACCAACTACACACGGAATAAATATGTCTGAGACCTTCACTATCGTAGGCGTTGGTCTTACATCGTCATCAGTCGGTGTAACCTTTGCCACGCTGTTTCCGGAGGCGACTCCAGCAGTCATGCTCGGATCACTCGCCGGAACTGCGCTATACGTTCTGACCTCAGATCCCCATCAACTCTGGAAGCAGGCTATCTTTGCGCTGATATCGTTTATCAGTGGCGTGTTCTTCTCCGTACCCATGGCGAAAATCATGGCCGGAATCATCAACACGCCGTTAAGCCTGATGAAGCCACCGGCCAGCATTGAGGTATCGCCAGCTGTCGGTGCAATTGTCACTGCTTCCATTTCCGTGGCAGTCCTGCTGCGTATTCTCCGCAAATCCAAAAGCGGGAAGATGCCGGGGCTGGGGGAGGAAGATAAATGACATGGCAGCTTCTTCTGATGGATGCAAACGCCATAGTTTGCCTGTTAATCATGGTCAGGCTGATGTTTTTTCGAAAAGAGGGAAAGCGTCATCGCCTGAGTGTCGCGGTGCTGGCCTACTTGGTCATCCTTGCCGCCGGATTCAACGCCTTCAACATTCTGCTCGGCCACTACGTACAGGTTAACCTCGGCGATCTGCTGCTTAACTCCGTCATCTGCATGGCGGTGTGGCTGGCACGCGGGAACCTGGCGAAGGTCGTTATAACGGGGTAGTCCATGCAAACCAGCGAAAAGGGCATTGCCCTGATTAAAGAGTTCGAAGGATGCAAACTCACCGCATACCAGGACAGCGTCGGCGTCTGGACGATCGGCTATGGCTGGACTCAGCCTGTCGACGGCAAACCAATCCGCGCCGGGATGACGATTAAGCAGGAAACGGCAGAACACCTTCTGAAGACAGGACTGGTCAGCTACGAAAGCGACGTCTCCCGCCTGGTTAAAGTAGGGCTGACTCAAGGGCAATTCGATGCTCTGGTGTCGTTCACGTATAACCTCGGCGCCCGGTCATTGTCTACATCGACACTGCTGCGCAAACTCAACGCTGGTGATTACGTTGGCGCTTCTGATGAGTTCCTGCGCTGGAATAAAGCTGGTGGCAAAGCTCTGAATGGGCTGACCCGTCGGCGTGAGGCGGAGCGCGCTCTGTTCCTGTCATGATCGGCGCGCTGCTATGGCGTTACTGGTTGCAGTTGCTGGTGTTGACGGTAATCGGCGTGCTGGTGCTCTTCGTGAACCACTACCGCGATAATGCCATCACCTACAAAGACCAGCGTGACAAAGCCACCAAGAATCTTCTCCTGGCTAACGCCACCATCAAAGACATGCAGGTGCGCCAGCGCGACGTTGCCGCACTCGATGAGAAATACACGAAGGAGTTAGCAGATGCGAACGCTGAGAATGCTGTTCTGCAGCGCAAGCTTGATGCTGGTGGCCGGGTGCTCGTTAAAGGCCGCTGTCCAGAGCCAACCACAACCAAAACAGCCAGCACCAGCAGCATGGGCAATGATGCCAGCATCGAACTCTCTGATGCTGCTGGACGAAACATTTTCGGTATCCGATCCGGAATCATCAGCGACCAGGCCAAAGTGAAGTATCTCCAGGAGTATATCCAGCAGCAGTGCCTGAAGTGATTCGTCACCCAAATAAGACAAATGGAACCTGACATGGTGGCGTTGATGGAGGTGGATTCAACCCAATGAAAATTAAATAAATTATTGCCCACTTTTATAGCGGGCAATAAACACCTCTAAGAATTATAGATTTGGGTTAAAAGCCAGAAGAATTGCTGCTATAACAGGAATTGCTTTACAGATCGTTAGCCCGATCTTTTTTAAAACGCCATCCTGAATCCCTGACCAGTCTATAAATAACTCAGTACACGCAAACGCGGCGAATAAAAAAGCAAAAGATACAGCCGTTTGCTGTGAGAAGTGGAATGCAAAAACAAGCGCGGCCACGAACAACAACCCTGACAACCAAGACATTACCGTATTCATTTAGTTCATCCTTATGAAATGAGAGGCTTAATATATAGAAATTACACGTAATAGTTTACAAAAAATAACACATTAGGGATTGGTATGACTGAAATCTATAAAATCACTATCACCACGACATCGAAAGAAACTTTCACCGGTTTGATGAAGCGCAGCCAGCCTGAAATCGTTAATGGGTTTGTGGCGCTGGCGACTGATACAGGTGAGTGGCGTTACTTCCGACCGGATAGCGTGGATCAGTTCCTCTTTGTGCCAGTGGCTGATGCGGCAAGTAAGTGAGAACGCACAGCATCTAGAGCGAATGAGTTGCACTCACAATCTGCCTAGCGTTGACCAGCTGCATTGCACCTAAAGTAAGCGGGATCAGTGTATTTGTTGAGTTGCTCAATCCTGTTGCAATCAAGTCGTACCGCGGAAGAAAGGACCATTTATTTCCAGAGTTTCTGTAGCATCGAGCTAGAGTATCACCATTCTGACTGACTATCTCAGGAGTTTTCCATTGATGGCAGGTGGCAATGATGCATGAGTAGATGTCTGCATCAGTCGTAAGTGGCAAACAAAATGATATATTTACTTTCGGGTCAAGAAACAGGTTTATATGTCCGCAATCTATTAATCCTCTGTAAGCCTGAATTAAATCCACGCTAGCTCCTCAAGAGATTTTTATGGCATTCACTGACAAACAAGAGATGTTCTGTCGCGAGTACCTCATCGATTTAAACGCTACACAGGCGGCTATTCGGGCGGGGTACAGCGTCAAGACCGCAAACCGCACTGCGTCCGAAAACCTGTCAAAACCTGACATCCAATCCAGAATTGCCGAACTTAAAGCGCAACGCAATGATCTGGTTGGCATAAATGCGACATACGTCCTGAATCGTCTTGTTGAGATAGACCAGATGGACGTGCTCGACATCCTCAAAGACGACATGAGTCTGAAGCCAGTAAGCGAGTGGCCTTCATCCTGGCGAAGATATTTGAGCGGCTTCGATGTGGCTGAGATGTTTGAAGGCCGTGGGGAGGAGCGTGAGATGGTTGGGCTGCTTAAGAAAATTAAGTGGCCGGATAAAGTTAAAAACCTCGAACTGCTCGGGAGGCACATAGATGTGATGGCTTTCAAAGAGCAGGCCACTCATGAGCATACAGGCAAGAACGGTGGGCCAATCGAAATGGCTACGCTGACCAAAGAAGAGTACAAGGCTGCCCGGCGGGAGATGTTGGAGGATGACGACTGCTGAGCAAAGGGCATTTGCCCGTAAGGTTGAATGCGAAGAGGACGGGCTCTATTACGCTCGCTACTTCTTCAAGCAGCGCACCGGCGGAAAGATGATCGTCGCGCCTCACCACAAGGTGATACAGCAAACACTGGATCGCGTTATTGATGGTGAGATTCAGCGCCTGATCATCAACGTCCCGCCTGGGTACACGAAAACGGAGCTGGCTACCATCAACATGATGGGCCGCGGACTGGCGCTGAACTGCCGGGCCCGCTTCATGCACCTGTCCTATTCGCACAACCTGGCGCTGCTGAACTCCTCAACCGCGCGTGGAATGATTAAGTCGCAGGCGTATCAGTCTATGTGGCCCATGTCGCTACGCGATGACGCTGACAGCAAGGCGATGTGGTGGACCGAACACGGCGGCGGCGTTTATGCGTCGTCAGCTGCCGGTCAGGTTACCGGCTTTCGTGCCGGACACATGGAGCCAGGCTGGCAGGGCGCGCTGATTATCGATGACCCAGTTAAGCCGGATGATGCTTACTCGGAGATCGTCCGTGACGGCGTCAACAACCGCTTTAACGAGACAATCAAATCACGACTGGCGATCGAAACGACGCCGATGATTGTCATCATGCAGCGTATTCACTACCACGACCTGAGCGGCTATCTGCTGCGGGGCGGGAGTGGAGAGAAATGGCATCACCTGAATCTGCCGGTGATTATCGATAGCAGTCGCAGCTACGAAGAAACTTATCCGGAAAATACCCACGCTATCCCGATTGATCACGGCTTGCCTGATGGCTGGCTGTGGCCGTTTAAGCACAACGAATCTCACCGCGTATCCCTGTTCTCTCACCGGCGCACCGCCGAAGCTCAGTACATGCAGAACCCTAAACGCTTCAATGCGGAAGGGGCGCTGTGGAATGAGGAGATGATCAGCGCCTCACACGCGATGCGTATCACTCAGGAACTGGCCCGTACTGTAGTGGCAATCGACCCTCAGGCCACCAACAGCGAAGAGAGTGACGAATCAGGCATTGCCGTCGCCAGTGTTTACGGTACCGGCGATGAGCGGCAATACAGCCTCGATGCAGATTACAGCGGGAAGTATTTACCCAACGGCTGGGCTACCAAAGCCATTGAGGCCTACGAGCAACACGAAGCTGATGCGATCGTCATCGAAACCAACCAGGGCGGCGATATGGCGGAAGATACGCTGCGCAATGCCGGGTTCGTCGGCCGCATTATTCGCGTGCACGCCAGTAAGGGCAAATACGCACGTGCAGAACCTATCTCCGCGCTGTATGCGCAGGGCCGAGTCGCTCACAGGGGAAGCCTCTACGAGGTAGAGAACCAGCTTATGGAATACGTACCATCGACTGCGAAGAAGTCACCTGACCGTCTTGATGCTGCGGTATACGCGCTCACCGAATTATCTGAACCACAATCAACCGGCATGTTGGTGCGCTCGCGCTGACGGAGGAAACCGTGAACGAAAGCGAAAATATACAACTCGCCACGAATGCCAGCATCGACCGCGAGCGGATGCGTTACGTCAACGCACTGTTCAATGGCACCAGTAATACCAAGCGTAAGCGCCTGTATCAGGAGTTTGGGTACCCGCAGGATCTCTGCTTCGATGACTTTTACCGGGCATACCGCCGCAATGCCATCGCTGGCGCCGCAGTGGCGCGCATGGTTGATGGCTGCTGGGAGGATTACCCGGACGTTTACGAAGGCGACCAGACTAAGGATGCCACACAGCAGACACCCTGGGATAAGAGGGTCAATAAGCTGCTTAAACGCTGCTGGAAGCAGATTAAGGGCGCTGACAAACGTAACCTAGTGGGCCGTTACTCAGCGCTGCTCATCCAGGTTAAAGACAGTAAGCCCTGGTGGGAACCTGTCGATAAGGCGATGGTCGGCAGACTCCAAGAAAGGGCGCTCGTCAGGCTAATCCCGGTCTGGGAGGCTCAGCTCGACCCTGTCAGTTATAACGAGGACCAGAACAGCGAGGACTACGGTGCTGTTAGCATGTACTCATTTACCGAGATACCGGTTCAGCAGCAACGCAGTGGCCAGCCCGGGCGAATCATCAACGTTCATCCTGATCGCGTCATCATCCTGGCGGAAGGTTCAGATGACGGAAGACTGGATTCCGGCGAGTCTCTGCTGGAAGAGGGCTTCAACAAGCTGATGGATCTTGAGAAGTTATCAGGCGGCGCGGCGGAGGGGTTCCTGAAGAATGCCAGTCGGCAGCTCAATTTTAACTTCAGCGCCAAGACAAGTTTTGCGCAGCTGGCAAGAGCGCTGGGCGTTAGCGAGGCGCAACTCTCTGAAGGGATGGATGACCAGGTTCGTCGCCTGAATGACAGCACAGATAGCGCCGTCATCATGCAGGAGGGCGATACCAGCGTGCTTTCCGTGGCAGTTGCCGACCCGGAGCCAACATGGCGGACTGCGCTCAATGAGTTCTGCTCCACAGTGCCGATCCCGGTGAAGGTGCTGGTGGGCATGCAGACAGGAGAAAGGGCCAGCACGGAAGATGCGAAGGACTGGGCAAAAACCCGTATGAGCCGACGCAATGGCTTCCTGACCGAAGTTATCACTGAGGTGGTTACCCGCTTCTGGACGCTTGGTTTCATTCCTCCAGCCAGCGGCGAAGAAGTTACAGTGGGATGGTCCGATCTACTGGCGCCGAGCCAGGCAGAGAAGATTGCCAACATGGACAAGCTCGCGGACGTGGCCGTGAAGTCGACGAACGCGTTTGGCCGCTCAGCAATCACCGAAAACGAGATACGCGCGGCGGGCGAACTGCAAGCCCTGCCTGAACTTGATGACGAGGTGCCGCCAGATGACAACAAGCCAAAGCCTGACCCACTGGCCGACCCAGAATCAGAAGCCGAAAAGTCCGGTGATACCGCGGTCGAAAGTTGACCCAACAATGTCGCGCAAGTCCGTCAGCAAGATGGAGCGCGACATTGAGGATCGGTATTACGCGATAAAGGTGGCGCTGAAAGCCCTGTTAGACCAGCGCCTGACCGGGCGAGAGCGTGAGGTAAATAGCCATAACTGGCATTTCCTGTGCCACGACAACGGCGCGGATATGCGGCTCTACCAGGTCAACGCCGGCAAGTTCATTTACGACATGTCGGCGCAGGAGCTTGCTGATCTGCTGGAAGCGGTGCAGAGCATTCTCGACGATTATCTGCTGGAAGGTGGCGAGCAAAATCTCTGGGCAATGGATTACGTCGTCGCAGAAGCTCAGCGTGGCACACTGGAGGCATTCAACAACCTCTCGCAGCAGTCTCAGGTGTACGCCAGCCAGACGACGCTACAGCAGCTTTTAAGCAGCCCCGGTTATCTGAACCAGATTTCTGCGGCGAGGCTGACAACGTTCAGCGACTGGAAGGTCATCAGCGATACAGCCCGTGGTGACCTGACCAGCATCATCACCGACGCGGTAGCGCGCGGCGTGAATCCACGCGAGACGGCCAGCGTCATCAGCAAGCGTCTTGACGTATCGATGTCGAAGGCCAAAACCATAGCTCAGACTGAGCAGGTCGGCGCGCTGCGGCAGGCGCAATGGAACGAAACCGACTGGGCTGCTGACCGGCTGGGGCTGAATACCGTCCTACTGTGGTTGTCAGCGCTCAAACCTACGACGCGCACCTGGCACGCCAGCCGTCACGGCAAGGTCTACACCACGGAAGAGGTGCGGGACTTCTACGCCGAGAATGGTAACCGGTACAACTGCTATTGCAGCCAGATACCGGTGCTGCTCAATGAAGACGGCAGCATCTTCAACGAGGGGTTGGCGGATAAGCTGAAGAAAGAGCGTCAGCAGTGGAAATTGGCCGAAGCGGCATGATACAAAATGGTTTTGCGGAGGAATTATGGCAAAACCAGAAGAGCCGTATCGTAAGTTGATTGTAGAGAGCTTTTACCCAGCCAGTACGTCAGGCAGGAAGGGTAAAGTTCATATCAGGCCGATTCCAGGGCAATGGGCTAGCCCCTCACTTGCTGTTGAGTGTTCTAAAAAGTTGTCAAATGTGAATGTTTATCCAATTGGCAGCCAATTTGAAATTACCGCCAAGCTTACCGATAGGGAGGATGGCGGAGAGTATATTTACAGCTCATTCCGATGGGAATTTAAACACATCAAATAGGTCGCTCAGGCGGCCTTTTTTTATGTCTGAAATCCACCAATGATGAAACCGAATTGCAAATGCCCGGGCTGTGAGCGCAAGCGTAAAGGCTGGCCAGGGTATCAACCGTGCGCGTCGAAATCATCCGGCAAGGTACTGCCACCACCAAAACAACGCTAAGAGGACGCAACGTGAAGCTATCCAGCATCCACGTTAAATCCCTCGCCATCAACGCCTCCAACATCTCAACGACCACCATCAACGGTCAGGAACACTACGTCATTCGTGGTGCGGTCCCGATCGTCGATGACATCGTGATGAATGGCGGCCTATACCCGGCGGAGGAGATTAACAACAGCTACCAGACGATGGAGCGCAAGTTAATGCCGATCGGCCACCCGATGGTGAACGGAAAATACGTGAGCGCCAACGACCCGCAGGCGGTCAACGACTACTACGCCGGGGCATGGGCTCAGAACGTCAGCAAGGCCAACGACAAAGTCGTGATGGACGTTTACGTCAATAAGGCTGTGGCAGATACCAAACCTGACGGTAAGCGCCTTATTCAGCGCCTGGACGACATGATTTCCGGCAATAACGCCGACCCGATTCATGTCTCTACCGGTCTACTGCTGAACAGAGAGCAAAAGACAGGTGAGTCGAAGCAGAAGAAGTACTCGTGGGTCGCCCGCAACATGCAGTTCGACCACATTGCCATCCTGCTGGACGAGCCGGGGGCCGGTACACCGGAAGAGGGTGTCGGCATGTTCGTAAATGCGGACGGTCAGGAGGGGGAGGTTGAAACCGCCAGCCTCATCGACGCGGCTAACAGTCTCAAAGACGGCCTTCTGAATAAGGTGAAGTTCTTCTTCACCCACAACTCCGACGCCTCATTCGACGAAATCTACCAGATGCTGCGCGAGGCTATCCGCGCGCCGTCAGGCAGTGACGTTTATCGCTATGTGGTGACGGTCTGGCCGGACAAATTCATCTACGAAGAGGGCAACAAACTCTTCCAACAAAAATACCTCATCGATGACAACGCGGTAACGCTGGTCGGTGAGCCCATCGAAGTCGTGCGCAAACCCACTGAGTACGAAGTCAAAACCAACGGAGAACAAAACCCGATGAAACAGAAGATGATCGCCGCGCTCAATGCCGCAGGCGTAACAACCGAGGGGCTGACCGACGATCAGGTCTGGTATGCCTACAACCAGCAGATGCAGAAAAAAGAAGGCGGCGGCGATCCTGACCAGGCTCAGATTAACTCTGATGTGATCACCGCGGCTGTTAATGCGGCGCTCACCCCGCTGAATGAAAAGCTGAGGAAGCTGGAAACTCAGTTGCAGGCGAACGCTGAAAGCGAACTGAAGACCAAGCGCGATGCGGTTAAAGCGAAATTCTCGTTCATGACCGAAGCAGCGGTTAACTCCCTGTCCGGTGACGCGCTGAACGACCTGTACTCACAGTGCCAGACAAGCACCGGTCTGAACCCTGCATTCCAGGGGAATGGCGCTCAGAGTGAAATCCTTAACATGGAGGCACCTGAATAATGGCTCTCGCACCTCGTTTCCATACCGTAATCGCGGGCCCGGCCCGTAAGAATGACCCTCAGGTAATTGAGGCGATCTGCAAAGTCGCCATTCTCCCTGGCTCTCTTGTTGAACTTGATGCAAGTGGGCAATTCATTTATCACGCCACTGCTGGCGGCCCTGGTGTGGCGCTTGCCATGCAGCACAACTATATCGGCGGCGGCGATATCCGAGACGCGGTTCCCGCTGGTGATACTGGCGCGGCGATCATGTGTGAAGACGATGTTGACTACCACATGCGCGTCAAAGCCGGGGAAGTGCTGCTGGAAAATGAAGGCCTGGTTTCTTCCGGTGACGGCACGCTGGCCAAGTCAACCACACCAGCCACCGACCAGGTCCTATTTTATTCACGCGAAAAAATCACCGTTGGCGCTGAAGCTCAACTCGTGAAAGTTCGCAAATCAGGGAAAGCAACCGCATGAGCATGATCGTATTCAACAAAAAGCTGATCACCGAGCACAACCAGGCGAAGCAGGCATGGAATCAACTGCTTATGCAGCGTGAGTCCTTCAACATCAACCAGAACACTATTTCCGCCCAGTATGGCGGCGCGCTGGAAGTTAACCAGGCCGCGCTGATCTCCAAAGACTACTGGCGTGAAGTGGACAACATCACCACCCGAGTCTTCCGTAATGACGAAGGCAACGGCCTGCTGGATGATCTGCTCGGTCTCGGTACGCCGATCTCTATCGGTAAAACTGCGGCGCTGTATCGCGTTTCCAGTGATGCTGGTAAGGTTCATCGCACACTGACGGGCCACGTTCCGGAAGAACTGGATAAAGTCATCTACGACGAAGCTGGTGACCCAATCCCGATCTTCAACACCGGCTACAGCCGTGAATGGCGTGAGTGGAACGGCATGCAGTCGGAAAACCTCGATGCGATGGCTGACGATCAGGAAGCGCACGTTGCGGCTATCCGTGAAGACATGGCTGACTACATGTTGTCAGGCGATGCGAAAGTGAAGGTGAAAGGCTATGTTGGCGCAGGTATCACCAACCACGCCAACACCAACCAGGTGGATCTGAGTGCATCCGGTCTGAATATTGACCTGACCACCTCAACTCCTGATGAATCAGTGGCATTCTTCACCGGCCCGTTCGCCAAACTTCTGGATGATAACTACGTGCAGGAGAAGGTTAAACTGTGGGCATCGCCTGACATTATGCGCAACCTGAACCGACCATATTCAGATGCTGCCGGCTTCAAAGAAGGCACGGTGCTGGAATACATTCTGCGCTACGGCCGCATCGAGTCGTTCAACCAGACCTTTAAGCTGACCGGTAACCACTTCATTGCCTACGTACGCAATTCGCAGTACATCAAGACGCGCATCGCCGCGCCAGTGGGTACCTTCATGATCCCGCGTCAGAATCCGTTCGACAACTACAACACTCTGGTCTGGAGTGCTGTCGGCCTTCAAATCAAGCGCGATTTCAACGGTCGCTCTAAAGTGTTCAACGCACAGGGTTAAGGGGCTTCGGCCCCTTCTCTACGGGAGAGAGCATGAAAAAGTTAAAGGTCGAGGAGACTGGCTGCTGGGGAACAATTAACGGCGTATTCCAGCAACTGCAAGTAGGTCATGAGTTTGTTGCGATTGACGTTCCACCGGCTTTCGCTGGTCGCGTATCGGTGGTGGGCGAAGTTGAAGAGCAGGAGCTTGAAGTTGCTACGCCTAGCGCTGACGATAAAACCGCAGAGCAGGCTGACACCTCCGCTAAATCGAAAAAGGCGAAATACCATGGCTGACCCAATCACAGCGGCAGACGTGCAGGCGTTCCTCGGTGAATTGGGTTACTCCATCCCGGGCGCGCTGCTGGATCCGATCCTCTGCGTGGTGAACAAGATTATCCCGTGCCTCGATGGCGCAGGGTATGACGACTGCACCTCGAAGCTGATCCTGATGTACGCCGCCGCGCTTATGGCTACGTCGTCCGGCGCGCGCCGCATCAAATCGCAGGGTGCGCCGTCTGGCGCGTCCCGCTCGTTTGAATATGGTGACGACAGCATTACCTGGCTGCGCGACTCGTTGGCCCGTCTCGATACCAGCGGATGCACCGGTGAGTTGCCGATCAGCGCCGGTAATAGCGTCGGCCTGTTCATGGTGGTCGGAGGATGCTGATGAAGTACAAATCAGTAACGGAAGGCAAGCCGAAGCCGCTCACTCGCGTATGGGTCGAGACCGACACCGGGCGGGAGACTACCGGCTACGTGAAATCGGACGGCGAGTGGCATATCAACTGCCCGCGCATCCGGGCGACCGGCGCGAAGGTGCTGAGGTGGAAGGAGGACTGATGTCATCGGTAGCGAACTGGTCTTACACCGCCACGGCGACCATCTGGCGAAAGCTGGAAGGTAATGACGAATACGGCGATCCGCTTGGCTATGCCGAGCCTGAGCAAATCCTCTGTGATTACGAGGGCGGGCTCAGCAAGAAGTTAGCCAGCCTGGGCGCTGAAATCGTCGTCAAGAACACCGTTTGGACAGAGTTCGCGCTGGCGGCCGCTGGTGATTATCTGCTGATTGGCGTTTCGACCGAGGCTGACCCGGTTGTGGCCGGCGCCGACGAGGTGCGGCAAGTAACCCGCTACGCTGACACATTCGATCGTCTGACTGATGATTATGCGATACTGACTGGCGTTTAAACATTGATTGAGGCGATCATGAAAATACGATGGGTTAACGTCTACTATCCATACGGTGAGTGGGAAGACGAGTCAGGGGAAGTTGTTGCCGTTCCTGATGGTTTCCGAGCGACATTCAATGATAAAAACCTCATCGTCATCATGAGGAATTCAACCTCGCCTGGTGGTCATGGGGAACCATCCATCACTGCCAAAAGGCCTGAATTCATTGATGAAGATAACCTCGAGTTTTTGAAAGTCGATGGTGAGTTCATCGAATTAAAATAACCAATGATCACTACGATAAGGTCGCCCCGGCGGCCTTTTTTATTGCCTGGAGAAAGCCATGGGCATCAAAGTACGTGGCGTTAAGCAGTCGAAAGCCGGGCTCAACCGCATCATAAACGACGTGAAAGGGCGAAAGGTCGTCAGGGCGCTACAGTCAGCAATGATAATCGGCAGCTCCCAAGCCGCGCTTTATACGCCGATCGATACCTCTACGCTGCTTAACAGCCAGTATCGGGAGTTGATTAACAACGGCGTTCGGCTGACAGCTCGGGTGGGATACACCGCCAACTACGCTGTTTTCGTTCACGACCCTAATGTGCCGCAAACCTTCCGTCGCGCCACCGCGCAGAAAGAGTTCCTCACCAAAGGCTTTGAAGACACCCGCGGCCAGATTGATGCCGTGATGCGCAAGGAGCTTTCAATATGACACCTGCCATGTATGAGCGCGTGCGTAACTACTTCGTTGATGCAGGGCTTACTACTGGCTTCATTGTTCAGTTGCTGGCTTGGGACGACACAACGAAGTTAACCGACGCATTCATCGTGTTCCGGCCTAACGGCGGTACCGACATCCGAAATGACCTCGGATCTGATCACTACGTGCTGGTGGATGTCATTTCCGCCAAAGATAAGCGCCGCGCAGCCGCTGAGAAGGCTCAGGAAATCATCAATTATGTCGAACAGAACGACATTAACGACGAATGCCTTGGCCTTATTCAAAACCTCGGCAATATGCCTGCACCCATCCTGACCGAAGAGGGGCGCCTGGTCTTCAGACTCCAGTTCATGTGCGTTTACGGCGAATAACCCAATCACCAACCCATCAGGCTGCCATCCGGCGGCCTTTTCTATTTGAGAGGTACACATGCAAGGCTGTGCTAATGATTTTGGCAAGCTGATCGGGAAAGTAGCTGTGCTACGCATGGCCTTTGGCTGCCCCGACGCAGTGCCAGCGCTTTCCGAGTGGAAGCGTCTCGGCGCTATGACGACCAAGGGCATCGACTATTCGATGAACACCATCAACTCCGAGGCAGATGATGCTAAAGGGCTGGTGGAGAACCTGGTCAACAACATGGATCTGACGATCTCCGGCGAAGGTGAGTTTCGCAAGTCTGATAAAGATAACGAGATCGGCGCGTGGCGTCTGTCGAAGTATATCTTTGACGAAGTCCAGGCCGGTCGTCAGCCTAACCTGTGGGTGCGGTTCGACTTTGCGGGTGAGAACGCCGGTACTTACATCCAGGGCTACATGAACACCACGTCCTGGTCTGGTGATTTCGGTACTAACGATATCTCCACCTTCTCCGGCGAGTGGAAGGTCTACGACGCTGACACTGTTGTGTTTGAGGTGGCTGATGCTATCGCGGCCACTGGCGTTGAGGTTACACCCGCAACTGCTTCTCTGGTCGTTGGCGCAACCCAGCAACTGAGCGGCGCGGTTCAGCCAACAGATGCGACTAACAAAGCGATCACCTGGACCACTTCGGCACCTTCCATCGCCACTGTCAGTTCAACCGGCCTGGTGACAGCAGTTGCCGAGGGCACCGCGACTATTACGGCTACCACTGCTGACGGTGATTTCACCGACACCTGTGCTGTGACCGTGACTGCCGCACCGTAATCACTACAAAGGGCGGCTTGCTGCCCTTGTTAATGGTTATGGAGAACGATATGACCCCTTTGAAAGAAATTGGCGAGTGCCTGATTGGTGCTGGCGGCCGTGAATACTTCTTCCGACCATCGTTCCGCAATATGACGCGAATCGGCGAGCCTGAGCATATCGTCCGCACTTTTTATGCGCTGTTCAATGACGATGTGGCAAAGATGCTTGAAGCGGCGCGCGAAATTCACAGTGAGATACCAGAGCATCAGCGCAGATTTTACGCCCACTATTTCGGTGACGTTTCGCTGCCACGCTGGGCACTTGATGCAGCAGGCTCTGCCGCGTTTGTGCGTGAGGCATTGCTCTCGGCTATTAACGTCATTCAGTCCTGCTGTGACGAGGACGTTTCTGAGCTGACAGGCTGGCATGAGCATTCACGTACTGGAAGGCGTACGTTTGTATGGCGCCGTGGAGCTCTCCCGCCTGAGAACCTGATTCTGATAGCTCAGTCGCTGATCATGCATGGCGTTATCGGACGGGCGAAGGTTCGTAAGTTGCAGAAGCACGAAAGCAAGGAAACGACGCCGGAGTTTCATGCGACTGAATACATCATGGCGGCGCGAAACCATTTCGGGATCAGCAGGGAAGAGGCTGAAAATCTTACTATGACCGAATTTGCCATGATGCTTAACGCCAAATACCCTGACCAGAAAGGCTTCACCAGGGAAGAGTATGACGCGGTTATGGACGATGACGATCGCCGGTGGCAGGAAATGATTGAGCGCGAAAAATCAGCAAAGAAGGCGGCCTGAGTTAATAATGGATATACCAGCCCCGACCGACCGGGCGTATGATGGCACGACAAAAATACTCAGGGGATAAGAGTGAAGAAAATACTGTTGGCTTTGGTGATTCCATTGATTCTGGCTGGCTGTAAGCCTGGCGAGGAAAAGGCAATTTCTCTGGCACAATCTGAAGTTTCAGCCAATCTACTGGATCCTGGTAGCGCGCAATTCCGCAACGTGAAAGTTGTGAAGATGACAGATGCCGATGATGGCCGTATTAACGCAGTTGTTTGCGGGGAGATTAACGGAAAGAACGGTTTCGGTGCCTATGCAGGGTTCCATCCATTCTTTGTTGAGCTGAAAATGAAATCGAAGGGGATGTTCTCAAAAGGCGTCGACTACACCCTTGGTGATCACTTCCTCAGTTCGAAAGATACGCCTCCACCACCGGCCTACACAGAACGATGCCAATAAACGACACGAATAACTAACCCACCACTCGGTGGGTTTTTTTATGCCCGGAGAAAACTGATGTCTGAGAAAGCAGGCGAGATTTATTACGACATCGAGGCCGATGTATCTGGCTTGCTCAAGGCGCAGGGAAAGGCCAATAAGTCGCTCGACTCCATCGGCAACTCGGCGACCAATGCAGCCAAAAAGATGGATGAATTGCAGACGAATATCAACCGCGTCGCCGGGGCAATTGCCGCCTCACTCGTTGTTGACTGGGGTAAGGCGTTTCTCGTTGCTGCTGACAACATGAGCCAGCTCAACGCGCGTATAGAGAGGCTCACTGGCAGCGCAGCGACAGCATCGCAGACTATGCAAAGTCTGATGCGCATCAGTTCGGCAACGGGAGGTTCTCTACAGGATACAGCGAAGCTATGGGAGACTCTCAGCACGGCGTTGCGCGATACCGGCGCGACGAACGGCCAGATCATCCAACTCACCGAAACACTTCAGAAAATAGGTCGCATTGGCGGATCCTCGACAGAAGAAATGGCGAATGCTCTTCGTCAGTTCGGCCAGTCAATTTCCTCCGGCACTGTCCGGGCTGAGGAGTTCAACTCCATCCTTGAGCAAATGCCGGAACTGGCGCGCCAGATTGCCGCCGGGATGGGTATAAGCATCGGAGAGCTTCGCCAGCTGATGCTGGACGGGAAATTGACGGCAGAAGATGCCCTCAACGCAATTCAGAAGCAAACCGGTTCAGTGAATGCAGAGTTCGAGAAACTCCCGCGCACGCTTTCACAGGCTAATACCGCGCTGACAAACTCATTCCTGTCGATGATCGATTCCGTTAACCAGGCAACAGGAGCCAGCAATGGCCTGGTTGCGGTTATCGACTCGATGACGGCGGCACTGGACAGACTGGTGGGGAAGGCAATCTCAGCGGATGCGCAGATTTCAGATCTGAACAGCACGGCAGAAATGTTTACCCGCCGGGCCCGCACCTGGTCATGGCTTGGGCTTGATGGCTGGGAGGCGCAAAACAAAGCGCTGGCGGGACTGAGTAATAAAGCCGCTATGCTGGTTGGCGATTTAGCAGCTGTAAGTAAAGCGTCACAGACCGCCGCCAACACCAAGCCGATCGAGATAAAGACCACCGCAACGACCACCGGGAGCAAGTCGAAAGGTGGAGCGTCAGCCGCCCAGAAAGAGGCGGATCAATACGCTAAAGCGCAGGGAACTGTTAACCAAAAACTGGATGAACTGAGGCAGAAGGCCGAGCTCTCAGCTGGCAGTGTCGGTGAACTGTCCAGAGCTCAGGCCGTGCTTAATGCGCAGCAGTCTCTCGGCAACACAGCCACGCAGGAACAACTTCTGCTGGCCGGGCAACTGGCAGGAAAAGCCTGGGACAATGCCAACGCATTGCGTGAGCAGGCCAAGGCTGAACGGGAGCGCACTGAGGCAGCCAATAAGTTCAGTACCATCCAGGGCAAAACCAGTAAAACCGCCGGGCTGGATAGCCAGTACCAGAAAGACATCGCTGATATCCAACAATACGCCCAACTTTACCCGCAGAAGGTCGGGGAGGCTGAGGCAGCGCGTGCCGCTATCGAGCAGCAGTATCGTGATCAGCGTAACGCTGCAATGTGGGAAGAATGGTCGCAACAGAACGCGGCCACTCAGGCAGCGGCAGCGGCTTTCGACTCTCTTGGTTCGGTGGCCAGCAATGCGCTGACTGGCATTGTCACCGGAAGTATGTCGGCCAGCGATGCGATGCGCAGTATCGGCATGACCGTGCTGAACAGCGTTGTTAACTCGTTCGTTCAGATGGGCATTGAGTGGGTTAAGTCGGCCATTATGGGCCAGACGGCCACTACCGCGGCGGTTGCAGCATCCACCACCGCACAGGCGGCAGGCATCGCAACCACGACAGCGACTTCGACGGCAGCGGCAGCGGCTACTACGGCGGCATGGACTCCGGCGGCCATCATGTCCTCCGTGGCTTCATTCGGTGGCGCAGTAGCTATTGGCCTTGGCGCGATGGCTGGCATCCTGGCACTGTCAGGCAAACGCAAGAACGGCGGGCCTGTCTCGGCTGGGGGGATGTATCAGGTAGGCGAAGGCGGCATGCCGGAGATTTACCAGGCCAGTACCGGTAAGCAGTACATGATACCAGGCGACAACGGCAGGGTGATCAGCAACAAGGAGATGACTGCCGGCGGCGGTGTGAGCGTCATAATCAACGTACAGAATATGACGAGTGCCACATTTGACGCTCAGGCTATTAATAACGGAGATGGTACAATAACCGTGGATGCCATTATTGCTGACTTGAATAATGGAGGTCCTATATCGCAGGCTATTACTGGTAATACAACTGCGAAACGAACACCTCGAGGTCAGTTATAAGGAGATATGCGTGGTTATTGAGCCAAACGATGTGCAATCAATACCAACAGAGATAGGCAAGCCTCATAAGCTTTATCCGAACAGGGCAGTAGAGTTTGTATTTACTCTCAAGGACGGCTCTATCATCAAAGGCATTGCTCCTGCTGGAGAGGACCTGGAATTTACCAATAATGGCGATATCGTTGATATAAAAATCAATGTTTACGATACGCCATCTGGTCCACGGTCCGTTGAATAATCAAACCCGCTTCGGCGGGTTTTTTAATGCCTGGAGTTTAGATGCCAATTATCGACTATCCCGACTGGCTGCCGCTGGCGCAGAAGGCCAGCAAAAACATGACGCTCGATACCGGGTTCCAGACCGATCAGCCAGCGGTCGGCCCGGCAATCTTCGAGAATCAAACCGACGACCTGAAAGTGACCTGGTCACTGACGTGGATCTTCACTCTGGCGCAGGAACGTGCTTTCCAGCAGTGGCTACGCAGCCCGAAATATCTCAATCGGGGCCTGAACTGGTTCCGGATGAATATCAATCTGGGCGGTAGTGGCCTGCAACTCCAGGAACTTCACTTTACGCAGATGCCGGTGCAAACCAGTATCGATGGCGGAGTGGTGACCTGGACGGGAACCGTTATTGCGAACCACCTCTACAACGCCGACGACGAGTTCGACGACATCATTGTTGAACTGCCGCCGCCGTGGGATTCGTGGCTGGATATCGTTGTCACGGGTTATCCGGACGGGCGCGATCCGGAATCACTACCGAGGGTGCCGTAATGCCGAGCTTCAGGGAGTATAAGCAGCAACGCCCGACGCGCGGACTGTACGACACCATTACGTTCTACCATCCATCCTTTGGTTACGTTCGCCTTGTCGACAAGCAGTTCTTCCCCAAGACGCTCGGCGGACAGGCGTACACGCCGGCGCGATTTGAAATCGAAGAGAGCCAGCAGAGCGGCACGCCGGTGATCGACGCTACGGTGAAGTTAGGGCGTCTGTCGTCTGACATCAAAGCGCTGATGAAACAGTGGAAGGGTGCAGCCCGTCTGACGGCCATCACGGCCACCAGGCAGATCTTCGACAGCGGCGATGTGTCGGTGCCGATTAAGTCGTGGCAGCTTTACGTCAAGACGGTGGATATCGATGCTGATGCCGCATCGGTCACGCTCTCCGTCACCAACCCTCTGAATAACAATATTGGTCGCCTTTATGATCCAGTCGAGTACACGGGACTTCAGTACCTCTGATTTTATCAGCAGGATGATCGGCGTGCCGTGGGCTAACCGGGCCTGTTCGTTCGAAAAGGTGGATTGCTGGGGGCTGGTGGTGCTGTATTACCGGCACGTTCTCGGTATAGAGCTGCACCAGACACCGGACTACGAAGCCGGTGAGGACTTCTTCACCTGCTATCAGGGTGACGTCGTCTTCTGGCGCCAGGTCGATAAACCGGTCGAGGGCGGGATATTCGTCGGGTACCGAGGTGCGCAACCGGCGCATGTTGGGCTGGTGCTTAACAGGCAGGCGCTACATTCGCGCGGCGAGAACGGAAGCGTACGCATGGACTCGTTGCTGGTCATTCAGCGGGCATTCACCAAAGTGGAGTTTTTCGAATATGGCGCTGGTTGAGATATCGAATTTTCCAGGAACGCCTAAGCTGCGTTGCAGGGTGCCAAACGGCACCCTTTTTTATAACTGGCTGACGGCCAATGAGGCTATCTTTCACCGCGATCTGCTGATCGTCCGCAACGGCGTAAAGCTGGGTGACGATGATGAGCTGGCGTTTGAGCTGAGCGAGCTGGACCACATCCAGATATTCGACCAACCAAAGGGCATTGTCGACGACATACTGAGCCCGATATTTAAAGTGGTTGGCCAGGTGTTTTCGTTCCTGGCGCCGAAGCCGGCAATTGCGAACAACGGCGGTAATACTGTCGACTCACCGAACAATAGCCTGACCGGTCAGACAAACATTGCGCGCGTTTACAAGGCCAAGCCGGACATTTATGGGCAGATTCGTTCGTTCCCGGATCTGATTCAGGAGTCGGTGTTCGAATACGTGCATCAGACGTCCACCGACGGCGGCCTGAAGTACGTTACAGAGTGGATGTGCATCGGGATCGGCAAATACGATTACGAGTCTGTGCGCTACTCAGAATCCAGCCTCGGTTCACTGGCCGGTGCCGAATTCCAGTTCTTCCAGCCTGGCGAAGTTATCCCGCAGATCGTTGAGGGGTACGGATTCGATGACGTTGACGGTCAGGAAGTTCCCGGTCAGAACGAAGCCAGCGACTTCCCGATCGAAACAGCAACGGCAAACACGGTGGTCAGCGGGACGTATTCCGGCGGCCAGATAGCGATGAAAATCGTTAAGCAGGCGGAGTTCGACTATTTCATGGGGTTGGTTCTGCCGCACGCTGTAACCTTCACCATCAACGTGACGTACAGCACGGCCTCCGGCAACGTGACTATCGATGCGACATTCTCCGGCACGCTGATTTCTGCGGTTGAAACAAACGACGGCGCTGTGGTTAACCCGGTGCGCTGGTACACGTTTACGATGAACCAGCTGGAGGGGCCGCAGGACATCCCGGCGAATGCCATGATCAACACTACGAAGTTCATCCTGAACGATAACGAGGCGCTGGTGGTTGGGCCGTTCTTTTCCCCGGTCGAGTCAACGCAGCTGTGGCTGCATACCCAGTCCAGCCTTGGCGGGAAGAAAGAGACCAACTGGAAGGTTGTCATCTGGAAAATTGACGATGACTACAACCAGGTTCCCGGCACACAGCAGACATTCACGTACCGGCAGACGACTCCACACCAGTCGACGAGTGAGGTGTTTTATCGCACTGACAAGATCACTCCGGCCGGCGGCTTCGGGAAATACGCGGTCAGCTTCCAGCGCACGGATAACTCAGGCGATGCTTCACTGCTGAAGGTCGAAGAGATCCACAGCATCAACATCAGGACATACGTCGTTCACCAGACCGACACGCTGGTGCGCGTAAAAGTCCGGGCGACCGAGAATGCCCTGGGGAGCCGTGAGCGCAAATATAACGCCCTGGTGACGCGCCATACCATTACGTACGACCTGGACACGCAGACGGTGGATTACACGCTGCGTCCGTCGCGCTCGTTCGCTGATGCGGTGGCGCATACATGGTTGATTATGGGTGAACAGCCGGTAAGCAGTATTGACCTGTACGGTCTGTACTCTATTGCTGAGAGCCTGCCTGATGAACGGCTGGGCTACTTCGACTACACGTTCGACGACGAGAACGACTCGCTTGGCGACCGGGTGCAGGCGATCTGCAATGCGGCGTCGGTGGTGGCGTACTGGGATGACGGCGTGCTGACCTTCACTCGCGACCAGAAGGTTGACTATCCGGCTGCCGTATTCAACCGGGCCAACATGAAGACTGACGAGTACAAAATGACGTACGAGGCCACGCTTCCTGGCGGCTACGACGGCGTACAGGTGTCCTACGTCCACCCGACCACGAACAATAAGACGTACATCAACTACCGCGTGCTGAACGGCGCCATCATCGAGCAGGAAGCGGAAAACCCGAACAAGCTGGAGATAGTCGGCTTTCGCAACGAGTATCAAGCCCGTGAGCGCGCGCTTCGCGAAACCAAGCGTCTGATCTACTCGCGAGTGAAGATGAACGCCAAAGTGTTTGAGGACGGCATTATCCAGGTCGGTAGCGTTATTCAAATGCCCGACATCTACGACAGCAACCAGCAGCAGGGTTACATCACCGGACGCGCCGGGAATAACTTCGATACCAGCGAGCCGATCGCGTTTACCGGCTCGATGTATGTGCTGGTGACCGACAGTCTGGGCAATCCGACATTGCGCTATCCGGCAACCGCCCGCAGCGACACGAAGTATGGTTTCACCGCGGCTATCCCCAACATTCAGCTCAACATATGGAACGGAGACACTGTGCAGCTCCCGTCGCGCTATCTCATTGCGACAGTGGAGGAACTGGACAGCCAACTATGGACAGTCAACAGCATCAAACCGAACACAGATAATACGGTTTCACTGACGGTCGCGGAGTACAGCGACGCCATCTACGAATAAGCCCCATCCCAACAAACAACACCCGGCCTCGCGCCGGGTTTTTTATGGAATAAATATGGCTACTACACCTACCAACCTGCCTGTGCCAAGTGAATCACCTATCGACCTTAAGTTTAATGCAGGGAAAATTGATGAATTTGTCACGTCTATGGGGTGGACCTATACCGATCGCTTCGGTCAGAAGCACTACACTATTGAAGGCATTAATTACCTTGCCCAGCAGGCAATGGCAGCGTTCGGCTATGTGATCCTCACTGGCAAAACGTTTACCACTGGCGCAACGATAAACAACCCGAACGAAGTTCTGCTGAATACAGCTGATGGGGAATACTACAAATGGACCGGTTCATTTGCATCAGGTCCAAAAGTGGTTCCCGCTAACTCAACTCCGGCGAGTACTGGCGGGGTTGGGCCAGGTGCATGGATTGGTGTCGGCGATGCTTCTCTTCGTGCAGCACTGGCATCGTCATCAGGTGCCAGTATGGTCGGATATAAAAACAAAGGGGCTTATTCGGTCCAGCAAACAGTGAAAGATAAGCTCGATCGCATTTACTATGCCAGTGATTACGGCGTTCTGACGACTAACACCGCCGCTGTAAACACGACGAATTTGCAGAACATGCTGAACGACCTTTCCGGTAAGTCCACCATTACGAGAATCGTGTTTGCAGATCAGGGTACTGTTTTTGTTAACGGGCCAATCACAGTTCCTAATAACACCGACATCGAGATTAAGGCCGGGGTTACGGTTTCAGGAGCTTCAGGCAATCTGAAGCCAGTGTTTGTAAGTGAGAAATGGGCATATGTTCTGTCAACCAGGACAGTGTCTGGTGGGTTTGCTTCAAACACATCCGATCTAGGTAACCGTTCAGATTATATTGGGATCTGGGGTGGCGGGACCGTTGACTACAACTATTCGACCGGAGGGGCGGCGAACGGGCTGGAAATGCATTGCATCTGCATAGCATCAGTCGCTCGGGTTAAATTAGGTGGCGGCCTTGAGATTAAAGGGGCAATTAAATATTCATATCTTGTTGCCAACGTTCAATATCTTGATGCTCAAGGGCTTCGTTTTAATAACAACTCTGATGGTTTGCATCTACAGCCACCCATCGATTACGCATACGTAAGGGACCTGTATGGAACTACTGGTGATGACATGTTCGCCATGACTGGTGGCGACTATCTTGATTACGATCTGGGTCTACGCGGAACGTTTAATCATATCGATGTTAAGGGCATTTATGGCATTAACTCTTTATGTGCAGTAAAAGTTGCAGGAAATAGCTCTACCCCTGTTCGGCATCTTAGCATAGACGGTGTTTATGGTAGCTATCAGCACAGTGTCATTAGGGTCTGGACGGATAGCGCTCAGTTATCTCGCACAGATGTAAAGACGCTTAATATTAATAATGTTGGTGGGACACCTGGATCTGGTTATCGTGCAATCGAATTTAAAACGGTAGGCACAGGTTCTGTTACTGTAGATAATGCAATTATAGGAGTCCTTTCAGCTAATTACTTATCTTCAACGGTGGCTGTAATCTCAGTTACAACTGGTACGGCTGGAAGTTCATCGGTGCGATTATACAATCTTGAATGTCGATGCCCTCGTGATGTCGTTTATTTCCTTGATGTTGGGGGAGACGGAGCTGCTTCTGATAATAGTAGAATAGATAATTTGAAGTTAAACTTCGATAAGACTTTGCTTCCATCCTCGGTAAATGGTGCGTGTGGTGTTAATTTATATCGAGGGCAAATAAACTCCCTTACGGTTACGGGATGCATTGAAATGTCTACAGGTCAAGCAGTTATAAAGAAATCAGGAGGAAAGTTTGAGAAAATTATTCTAAATAATTTAATTCAACTTAATGGGGCTAGCATTTTAGGTACGCAGCCTAACTATGATGGGTCTACGGTCGCCATTCAGATTATAGGTGGCGTTTTCACTAATCCCGATAAGATTACGAATCTTATCGGTAATTATACTGTAGCAGCAGCAAGTCCAATTATAACAGATAAAGTCGGTGAGATATTTGCAGCAACAAGTAGTGCTGTTAACTTGTCAGGAGCAATTGGTTACGGAAATTCATGCATTCCAGCAACCTCAAAATCTGGTGTATTTTGGAATATCAAAGGCTTTGGCATCTATGCTGATGCAGCTATAGCTTCATCAGCACGCGGTAACTATTGTTACAATACCAATACTTCTATACAGGGTGGTATAGGTTTAGTTGCAGCTAATGGAACAACTTGGGTAAGTTTAATTTAAGTTTAAAAGGGCATCTTACGATGCCCTAAATATTCACTAAATGTTATTTTTTACCCGTGACAGCATACAAAGTACTGTAAATACTAATAAGTCGAAGCAGATATTCATGCCGAAAAGATGTTTGCTTAGATCTCGGTAACCCTCACCTAAGAAAGCTAAGAATAACTGAGAAGCGCCGAATGATGATATAAAGAAAATCACTTGACGATAATATTCATTCTTTAAAAATATAGATAAAACCATTGAAATAAATAAAACGCTAAACCTTATATCCTTGAATAAATAATCCTTGATACTTGTAATCATAGCTAATGGGCCATGGTTGTTTTCAAT
>NZ_JADDTS010000020.1:12385-83668 GCF_015159675.1 Enterobacter cloacae complex sp. S2 | reverse complement strand
ACATTACGTGGGTAGGATCACAAGGAGTCATTATTAGGGTGGCTTTTTTATGTTGAGGTGGCCGCGTTTCTTTCTCCTGCCATTATGGTCGCAGGACTGGCATGCCTGCAGAACATGGAATGGTACAGAAAGAAAGGGTATTCGAGTATTGGTGATTTGTTCAAACGCAACAGTACTGACAGGATTGAAGAGACTTGGCTAGTTAATAAGGAGGTCGGAGCTATTGAGCTGGCTGAAGCTCTGCAGGGATTTACCTCCAAAGAGGTCATTTCCCATGGAGATCGCTTCATCCTTATCATTGATAATCTGGACCGAATCAGTGCAGACAAAGTGAAAGAGCTCTGGAGTGATATGGAGCTTATTGCCGGAGCCACTCATGAACACTTCAGGATAGTGGTGCCCTATTCGGCAAGACAGGTTTCAGCCTCACTTTCTGTGGCGGGTTTCAGCGGGCGTGAGTTTATTGCAAAGCGGATTCCTGTAAGTTTTCAGGTTCCTCCTCTTATTTCGGCAGGATGGCAGGAAGCGTTAAGGCAGTACTGGAAAGAAACAGTAAATGAGGATGCAGGGATAGCGTGCCGGGAAGCAACGGTGTTGCTTGAGCGCTGGAAACCCTCTGAGTATCCTCGTATCACACCGCGATTAATGAAGAAGTTTGTTAATGATATTCATATTCTGAACCTTACCGTTCCTGCAACAGAAGATCATCGCCATATTCTTATTGCTCTCTACTTACTGGTGGTCAGATACGGGGAGCGAGATATTAAAGTATTACTTCGCGATCCCAAAGCTAGTCAGACCGAACCCGGTATTGCTCCGGATGATTTTGACGAGATGCTCTCGCTAACTTATCAACAAATATCCCGAATTTTTAATAACGATACAGAAAGATGGAGCGAATTTCTGATGAGCATCCACTATCAGTCCACGGTGGAGCTTGCCAGGAGCGAGTTGCTTGATACGCCTCTTAAAGACGCGATTGGTGCTATAAATATCCCACGGCTTGAAGAACTGACGGCCTTGTGGGGTTTCGCTGAAGCATGGCAGCGAGTGGCACCACATATTCAGATGCGAGACTGGCTGGTTTCTTATAGCCGGATGGATGAGAAGTGTCAGGCTCTCGCCGAACCGCAACTCAAAGTCGCAGTGCAAATGCTGAATCAGAGTTATGCTGTTTCACTCAGAGAAAAGAATGATGAAGGTTTCGTATTGAGTCTGCAGAAACTGATGGCTGACGGGCGGATAAGCCTAGAGCCTTTCGTCGAAAGGCAAATATCGTTTATTGTGAGTAAACTTGATGAAATTCAGGATTCAGAAAAATTGGAGGCTGAATCCACGCAGACGTTGCTGCAGGAAGCTGATTCATACTCTGTTCTGGCCGGTGAATCACTACTGAATAAAATGGAGAATTTTGTAGATGGCGTATTTTATGTGGAATACCTTGTCAATAATGAAGAGACCTTGTCAAACCTGAAAATTGGCACACTAGATATCGGAAATCACGGTCGGGAGGAGATGTTACGCTATGGAGCTGAGCAACCTCAGATAGACCTTTTTAATCCGGGAATTATCCGGCATATCAATATTGCATCGAAGGCGGTACAGAACGTAATTGGAAAGAATGATGGTACAGGTGGGGCTCAGGTTAGCTCTGCAATAATGACGCTTAAAAATCGTCAGGTTGTTGAGGACGTTATCCATTTCAGAAAAATTGTTCTGAGCCCGGACTGGAATAATAATGTTTTAAATCAATATTATCTTAATAATACGGCGACGAGGAATCTCTTCCCTGCGGAATTTGCTGCACAGGCTGTTGCTCACATGGTGCTCCATGGTAACTATGCCGGTATCGAGTCGTACAGTGAACATATTGGTGAGGAACGGTTTGACCTGGCTTTGGCTGCATATCTTCGTTATCTACGTACTGCCGAGAGTATCTTTATAGCACTTAAGGATAAAAATGTTCTGCCGTACATCAAAAATGCTGTTGGCAGGATTGTTGATTTAGGTCTTCTGGTGAATATACCTGTCCTGAGCTTTGTTAAAGGTCAGTATGACGTCATCAAAGAAGCTACAAATGCAACCTCTCTTTTAATATTTGTGCGAGAGCGTCAAAAAGCACTGTCAGAGAAAATAATTGAGTCTGATGTGAATGCTATGGGTCCAGTATTTCTCCATGACGTATATCAGTCAGGTGAGCAGTTTGATATTTTGAAGAAAAAGCTGAACGCCCTGGCATGTGGAGTATTTAGTTCTTCTGAAAGGCTTATTGAGTGTTTTACGGTTCTTCCTGTGAACATGCGCTTTATCCTTGAACAAATGCAACTTCAGGGGCAGCATATCCGGATGGAAGGTAGTGTGGGTATCTTTGCATCATGGTTCCGTGATGCAGAGCCAGACGTTGTCACAAATGCCGAGAACATTCATTTCCTGTGGTCTTGCCTCGACGATACCCAGAGAGAGACTGTACTTGATGAGTTGCACGATGTCTTACTTGAAAGACATATTCGTATTGACAGCCGTATTGCGATTATTACCCGTTTTCATAATGAGTTGTCGTTTATTGAACCTGAGAAGGCCGTTGAACGCAGGGCTATTGCGGCGCTGTTTAGCGCTTCTGTTGATAATGTATTATTGTCTCAATGGCTTGACCGTCAGACGTTTTCATTTTCATCATGGTCTCCGGAGGACGCCCGTACGGCAACGAGTTGTATAATGAATAACTCGGAGATTTTTCCTCTCATCTGCAGGAATTCACAGTATATTAAAAACAGAATGTTACCAGAGAAAGCGGACGTTACAGAAGATAGTGATACGTTTCCGGACTGAGTTCGTTCTTTAAATCCTATACCTGAAGACCACAGCGGTGGTCTTTGGGAGTTTTTTTATTGCCTGATATACATTAAGCATGTTATATCTTGCTAAGAAATAATCATTCAGGGATTAATCATAACTACTGAAGTTATGTTGTGTTCTTTTCTTTTAAAAATAAATTATTCAGATTTATTTTCTATTGATTTAATGAGGTAGGGAATGACAGAAAGTGCTTTGCTTTTGCGAGAGGCATTTAATGAATCGGTTAACTATATGACATGGTCTTTTTATTCACTGATAACTGCTTACGTTTCGATGGCTTTTTATGATAGAGTTGAGGTTAAGACCCGAATAAATAATTATCTGAATAAGTTACTTTTCGTGATTGCTATGTCCGTTTTTATCCCAAATATGTACTTTGTTTCAATGGTGTTCAGTCAGAAGTTAGGCACCGCAGCTGGCGTTGCGTCATTCATTATTGGGCTACTTTTCATGATGTTAAACTCGGCGCCTGTAATTACTGGTATCGTACAGCAGCGCAAAGATTGAGTTTTATGAGTATAGTCAGTTGGGTTTTCATCTGTTTTATCAGACTTAGAAAAATGAAATCTTTCAATTCATTGATTTTAAACGCAAAAAAATTTCTAAATGATCAGAATTATAGGGTGTTCACTCTGTTCGATCACCGAACACGAAGGTCGTATTATTCAGAGCCGTTCCGAAGAGTCGATTGTTAACGAGATCGAAGCCATTCGCGACACGGTCCCGGGCTTTACCGGCGTGATCTCCGACCTGGGTGGTCCAACGGCTAACATGTACATGCTGCGCTGCAAATCGCCGCGCGCTGAGCAGACCTGTCGTCGTCTCTCCTGCGTCTATCCGAGCATTTGCGAGCATATGGACACCAACCACGAGCCGACGATCAACCTTTACCGTCGCGCCCGTGACCTGAAAGGCATCAAGAAGATCCTGATCGCCTCCGGCGTGCGTTACGACATTGCGGTGGAAGATCCGCGCTACATCAAAGAGCTGGCGACGCACCACGTTGGCGGTTATCTGAAGATCGCCCCGGAGCACACCGAAGAGGGCCCGCTGTCCAAAATGATGAAGCCGGGCATGGGCAGCTATGACCGCTTTAAACAGCTGTTTGATACCTTTTCAAAACAGGCGGGGAAAGAGCAGTATCTGATCCCATACTTCATCTCCGCGCACCCCGGCACCCGTGATGAAGACATGGTGAACCTGGCGCTGTGGCTGAAGCAGCGTCGATTCCGTCTGGATCAGGTGCAGAACTTCTACCCGTCGCCGCTCGCTAACTCGACGACCATGTATTACACCGGCAAAAACCCGCTAAGTAAGATTGGCTATAAGAGTGAAGACGTGGTGGTGCCGAAAGGGGATAAACAGCGCCGTCTGCACAAAGCGCTGCTGCGCTATCACGACCCGAAAAACTGGCCGCTGATCCGTCAGGCGCTGGAAGAGATGGGGAAAAAGCACCTGATCGGCTCGCGTCGTGATTGTCTGGTGCCAGCGCCAACGCTGGAAGAGATGCGCGAAGCGCGTCGCCAGAACCGCAATACGCGCCCGGCGCTGACCAAGCACACGCCAATTGTGCATCAGCGTTCGAACGGTGGGGCTTCGGGGACGAAAAAAACGGGAAAACGTAAGATCGGATAACGATGATGCCCTCACCCCGGCCCTCTCCCGCAGGGAGAGGGTGGAAAGCATTCCCTCTCCCTGTGGGAGAGGGTTAGGGTGAGGGGAAACTACCCGCCAAACTGATCCGGGTCCGGCCCAAGCCGCTTGCCCTGATCCAGCTTCGCAATCTCACCCAGCTCGTCTTTATCCAGGCGGAAATCCCAGACGTCGAAGTTCTCGGCGATACGCGATGGCGTGACCGATTTCGGGATCACCACCAGACCGCTATCCAGATGCCAGCGAATGACGATCTGCGCCGGCGTTTTGCCGTACTTATCCGCCAGTTCACGAATGATTTTCTGGTCAAACACCCCTTCGCCGCCCTGAGCCAGCGGGCTCCAGGATTCGGTCTGGATCTTGTGCGTGGCGTTCCACGAATGAAGCTGGCGCTGCTGCATCAGCGGGTGTAGCTCAATCTGGTTAATCACCGGCGCGACGCCCGTTTCATCAATCAGGCGTTGCAGGTGATGAACCTGGAAATTACAGACGCCGATGCTTTTTATCAGCCCCTCTTTTTGCAGCTCAATCATCCCTTTCCAGGCATCAACGTAATGGTCGATAGCCGGTACCGGCCAGTGCATGAGATAAAGATCGACGAAATCGAGCTGGAGTTTCTCCAGGCTCTCCTGCAACGCTTCGCGGGGACGCTTTTGATCGTCGTTCCACAGCTTGGTGGTGATGAATAACTCATCGCGGGGAATGCCAGCGCTGGCAAGCGCGGTCCCCACGCCGTCCTCGTTTTTATAGGCGGCGGCGGTATCAATGGACCGATAGCCGACTTCCAGGGCTTTATGAATGGCGGAGACGACCTCGTCGTTACCGGCTTTCCATACACCTAGCCCCAGCTGGGGCATCACGTTGCCGTCCTGTAGCTTGATTACGGTTTGGTTTGCCATTTTTCCTCCTTCAGGTGCTCATCGCCGGAGGGAACCTCCGACGATGTGATGTGCATTAAGTCTGGACGAAATGTCAAAAAACGAAAGTCAGGATCCTAAAAACGCTTAGCGTGCCGCTTCGTAAATACGACGGCTGACGTCCAGGGTGATGTCGCCGTGCTCGCCGATCTGCGTCATACCGTGTGCTTCCAGCTTCGCCAGCAGGGCAGGGATGGAGCTGCCGTCCAGGCCGTAGTCAGAGAGACGCGTTGGCACGCCCAGGCTTTCAAAGAAGTGACGGGTGGCTTCAATTGCGGCATCAATACGCGCATCGTCGGAACCCTCGGTGATGTTCCACACGCGTTCGGCGTACTGGAGCAGCTTGGCGCGTTTAGCATCACGTTTTTCATTCCACAGCGCAGGCAGAACCACCGCCAGCGTCTGGGCGTGATCCAGGCCGTGCATCGCCGTCAGCTCGTGGCCGAGCATATGGGTAGCCCAGTCCTGTGGCACGCCTGCACCGATAAGGCCATTCAGTGCCTGTGTTGCAGCCCACATCACGTTAGCACGCACGTCATAGTTTTCAGGCTCTTTCAGCGCTTTCGGACCTTCTTCAATCAGCGTCAGCAGAATGCCTTCCGCGAAACGATCCTGAATTTTGGCGTTTACCGGGTAAGTGACGTACTGCTCAACGGTGTGAACAAAGGCGTCGACCACGCCGTTCGCCACCTGACGCGCAGGCAGGGTATAGGTGTAAACCGGATCGAGGATCGCGAACACGGGCTGAACGTGTTCGTTCATAAAGGCCTGCTTGTCACCGGTGGTTTTACGGGAGATGACCGCGCCTTTGTTGGACTCAGAGCCGGTGGCCGGCAGCGTCAGCACGGAGCCCATCGGGATCGCACTGCTGATGTCGCTGCCGCCCGTTTCCAGAATATGCCACGGGTCGATGCCGTCAGCGTAATGCGCTGCCGCCGCGATGAATTTGGTGCCGTCCAGCACGGAACCGCCGCCCACCGCCAGCAGGAAAGTGATCTGCTCGTCACGGGCGATTTTTACCGCGTTCATCAGCGTTTCATAAGACGGGTTAGGCTCGATACCGCCGAACTCGCGTACGTCCAGCCCTTCCAGAGCGCTGTAAACCTGATCCAGTACGCCGGTTTTTTTCACGCTGCCGCCGCCGTAGGTAATCAGGACGCGGGCGTCCGTCGGGATTTGCGCGCGCAGGTCAGCGATAGCGTCTTTACCAAACAGAATGCGGGTTGGGGTGTGAAGATTAAAGTTGTTCATGGCTTGTTCCCTGTAGTGGGTAAAAAATCGTGGTGGCGCAGAAGGCAACCTGATGCTGCACATTGTGGCGGGCAGGCGCTATCCTCTCAATGCACATTCCTGCCGATGTCTTGCCCATTTCTACAGCGCTCTGGAGAAACGGTAAGAAAATGCGCACACTGTCAGCGTCGGAAACCGTACCCGGAGTAACTTAAAATGAACCGTGATGCCATCTGCCGCCAGCTAACGTCGCAGATTAAAAGACTGATAGATAACGGAAATGATTCGGCTGAGCTGTTGCCGGATATCCGATTGCTCTACGGTACCCAGCCCGGAACGCGCACCCCGGTGATGTATCAGCCCGGCATCGTGTTTCTCTTTTCTGGCCATAAGATTGGCTATATCAATGAGCGCGTGTTCCGTTACGACACCAATGAATATCTGCTTCTGACAGTACCTTTACCCTTCGAATGTGAAACTTTCGCGACAGAGGAGGTACCGCTGGCCGGGATCCGCGTCAACGTCGACATTCTCCAGTTGCAGGAGTTGCTGATGGAGATTGGGGAGGACGAACTTTTCCGGCCGTCGATGGCGGCAAGCGGTATCAACTCCGCGACCTTATCGGAGGAAATTCTCTGCGCGATTGAACGCCTGTTAGACGTGATGGAAAGGCCTCTGGATGCGCGTATTCTCGGAAAGCAGATTATCCGCGAAATTCTTTACCATGTGCTGCTGGGACCGGGCGGCGGGGCGCTGCTGGCGCTGGTAAGCCGGCAAACGCACTTCAGCCTGATTAGCCGCGTGCTGAAGCGCATCGAGAGCCAGTACACGGAAAACCTCAGCGTTGATCAGCTGGCGGCGGAAGCCAATATGAGCGTCTCGGCGTTTCACCATAACTTTAAATCCGTCACCAGCACGTCGCCGTTGCAGTACCTCAAAACTTACCGTCTGCATAAGGCGCGGATGCTGATGATCCACGATGGCATGAAGGCCAGCGCCGCGGCGATGCGGGTCGGGTATGAAAGCGCGTCGCAGTTTAGTCGGGAGTTTAAGCGTTACTTCGGCGTCACGCCGGGGGAAGATGCGTCACGTATCAGAACCATGCAGGGAGCGTGAGGGGAAACGGAGGCCGGGTAAGCGGTAGCGCCACCCGGCTTTTATTTATGCGCTGCAATACTTTTTCTTGATCACCACCGCAATGGTACCCACCAGCCCTGCAACCAGCAGGAAAATCGGCAGGATCATCAGGAAGGTCATCACCTGGTCTTCATGGCGTTTAACAAAGGGGATCATATTCAGCGCGTAGCCGAGTGTGGTGACCACGCCCACCCAGAGCAGGGCGCTCAGCCAGTTGAAGAACTGGAAGCGGCGGTTAGAGAGGCCTGAAATACCCGCCATGGTAGGCAACAGGGTGCGAACGAACGCCAGAAAACGCCCGGCAAGCAACGCCAGCAGGCCGTGACGGTCAAACATGCAGGTCGCGCGCTGATGATATTTATGCGGCAGCTGCGCCAGCCAGCCTTTCACCACGCGGGTGTTTCCAAGCCAGCGCCCTTGCAGGTAGCTCAGCCAACAGCCGAGACTGGCCGCAGAGGTGAGGATCACCATTGTCGGTGCGAAGTCCATCACGCCCTTGCCGATTAACGCCCCTGCGAGCAAGAGCAGGCTGTCACCGGGTAAAAATGAGGCTGGCAGTAATCCATTTTCCAGAAACAGCGTCGCGAACATCACGAAATAGACAATCCCGACGACATGTGGGTCCGCCAGCGCGGCAAAATCGTGTTGCCAGAGCGCCGTGATGATATTTTGAATAACAGCCATGGACTTTCCTGTGGAACAGCAGATATAACGCTATTGTACTCCCAATTTTGCCTGTCGGGGTTGATCGCAGGCGCATCTCATACAGACTTTTCTGCTTGCGGTGTTCAGAATAGCGTCCAGGGAGTACATGTCAGCCAGCACTTTACACGATGCGCTCAAATCCTGCCGATAAATCCGCAATTAAATCGTCCACATTTTCCAGCCCGATATGCAGGCGGATTAAGGTCCCCTCGAAGTCCACCTCGCCGCCCGGGCGCAGGGCCGCAATCTGCTCCGGCTGATTGGGCAGGATCAACGATTCAAACCCACCCCATGAATAGGCCATGCTGAAGAGGGTAAAGTTATCCAGATAGCTTGCCAGCTCGGCGTCATTCAGGCGCTTCTTAAGAACAAATGAGAACAACCCGCTGCTGCCCGTAAAGTCACGTTGCCAGTATTCGTGGCCCTTGCTGCCCGGCAGCGCCGGATGGTTAACGCGCTCCACCTGCGGATGCAGCGCCAGCCACTGAGCAATTTGCAGGCTGCTTTCGTGATGCTGACGCAGACGCACGCCGAGCGTACGGATGCCCCGGCTGGTCATGTAGGCGGTATCGGCATCCACCATCTGGCCCATCAGGTAGGCGTTTTCACGCAATTGCTCCCAGCAGCGGGCATTAGATACCGCCGTACCGATCATGCCGTCTGAGTGGCCAATCAGGTATTTGGTCGCCGCCTGAATGGAGATATCGATGTCAAATTCCAGGGCTTTAAACAGCACACCTGCCGCCCAGGTGTTGTCGATCATGATGATCGCTTCCGGCGCTATGCTGCGCACCGCCTTCACGATGGCCGGGACATCATGCACTTCCATGGTGATGGAGCCGGGAGACTCCAGGAACACAACGCGCGTGTTGGGCTGAATAAGCCCGGCAATACCGGCCCCAATCAGCGGATCGAACCAGCTGGTGGTGACGCCGAGCTTGCTGAGTATTTTGGTGCAGAAGTCCTGGCTTGGCTCGTAGGCGGTATTGGTCATCAGGATGTGGTCACCCTGTTCAACAAACGCCAGAATGGTATTGGCGACCGCCGCCGCACCGCACGGGAACAGCGCGCAGCCCGCGCCGCCCTCCAGTTCGCACATGGCTTCCTGCAACGAGAAATGGGTTAACGTGCCACGGCGACCGTAAAACAGCCCGCCCTTCGCGCGATTACGCGTGGCGATTTTTTTATCTTCGACGGTATCAAACACCAGCGAGGAGGCACGCTGGATCACGCTGTTGACCGAGCCCTGGGTGTATTTTTTACTGCGTCCTGCCTGCACCAGCGTGGTCTCAAGCTGCTTTTTAGTCATGTTCGCTAACCCTATTTTTATACGTCTGGACGTCCAGACTACCACGATTGTCAGAATGTGCATCCGGATGCTTATCGAATAAGCAGAAAATATTATCAAAAATTCGCACAAGAAATTTTTACTGCGTAAGCGCAAGGAAAGTGAGCGAAAATTACGGCACTATGTAAATACTAATGAGAACTACTATCAATTCGACGACGTTTTGATATTATTACGTTCAGATTGTGTGATTTGCGTCCTGGAGATACAGAGTGGGTAATAATTTGATGCAGACGGATCTCTCCGTTTGGGGCATGTATCAACATGCTGACATCGTCGTTAAGGTTGTGATGATCGGCCTGATTCTGGCGTCCGTGATCACCTGGGCTATCTTCTTCAGCAAGAGCGCCGAACTTCTTTCACAAAAACGCCGCCTCAAGCGTGAGCAGAAGCAGCTGGCGGAAGCCCGCTCTCTGGATCAGGCTTCTGATATCACCTCATCCTTCCATGCGAAAAGCCTGACTACCCTGTTAGTGAACGAAGCGCAGAACGAGCTGGAACTCTCCGCAGGCAGTGAAGATAACGAAGGCATTAAAGAGCGTACCGGCTTCCGTCTGGAGCGTCGCGTTGCGGCCGTGGGTCGTCATATGGGCCGCGGTAACGGCTACCTGGCGACTATCGGCGCTATCTCCCCGTTCGTCGGCCTGTTCGGTACCGTCTGGGGCATCATGAACAGCTTTATCGGTATCGCCCAGACGCAGACCACTAACCTTGCGGTCGTCGCGCCGGGTATCGCAGAAGCGCTGCTGGCAACGGCTATCGGTCTGGTTGCCGCTATCCCTGCGGTAGTTATCTATAACATCTTCGCGCGCATGATTGGCAGTTACAAAGCCACACTGGGTGACGTTGCCGCGCAGGTTCTGCTGCTGCAAAGCCGCGATCTGGACCTGAACGCCAGCGCCGTTAAACCGGTGCATGCGGCGTCCAAACTGCGCGTAGGTTGATTGTATGGCAATGCGTCTTAATGAAAATCTGGACGATAACGGTGAAATGCATGAGATCAACGTGACGCCGTTTATCGACGTTATGCTGGTTCTGCTGATTATCTTTATGGTTGCCGCGCCGCTGGCAACGGTGGACGTGAAGGTGAATCTGCCAGCGTCCTCCAGCCAGCCGCAGCCGCGTCCGGAAAAGCCTGTCTACCTGTCCGTGAAGGCCGATAAGTCCATGTTCCTGGGCAACGATCCGGTGACGGATGCCTCGGTTATTCCGGCGCTGGACCAGCTGACCGGCGGCAAGAAAGACACCACCGTCTTCTTCCGCGCGGATAAAACCGTCGATTATGAAACCATGATGAAGGTAATGGACACGCTGCATCAGGCGGGATACCTGAAGATTGGTCTGGTCGGCGAAGAGAAAGCGGCCGCGAAGTAAAACGAAGGCGAAGCCGCCTTCCGTGCCGGGTGGCGGCTTCGCCTTACCCGGCCTACAATCTCAGGCTAGCGCCGCCGGGCGAACCACGTTGTCAGCAGTTAGAAGATGTTGTTGACGCCTCTTCATCGAGCGCCACGCAGGTGACGTTTGATGTGCGATAGTTGCCTTCCGAGAGTTTACGGGTCAGGCGCAGGGTGGCTGTCTCGCGTGCCAGCAGGTACTGATAGTTCGTCTCCAGTCGCCCAAGGATCTTCTCTTTAAGCTCAGGGCGCAGCTCAATAATGGCGTTCATCACCGCGCCGTAAATCTCCTCTTTGGCCTGCAAGGCATAAATTTCCCGACGGTTCTGCCATTTCAGGCGCACCAGCGTGGCCGGAATCGAAACCAAGTCCTGCGTTATTCGCGTCATCTCGTCATTTTTTATCTTTTTCAGGGCGTCAAGATTCTGCTTTAAGATAAATTCATCGCTTTTCTTATCATCTAAAGTCAAATAAACGTTATTACCGCTATCATCATTCACGTTAATCATCCCCCAGGTTATAAAAAATGGGATTGTTTTTTTCACGCGTAATTAAGTTAAGCCAAATTTCATTGCCAGCTTCATTTATTTGCTGTGTTTTCTCGGCCATTATTTGACTTAGAGCCTGGGCATCTATTTCCCCTTCGGCCTGTAAATCATTTAGCAGATGAACTAAGGCTTCAATCTTGATGGCACGAAATAACCGTTCTTTTAAATGGCGATCGTGCTCTTCCAGCACCATATTACGGGATTTGCCGGTGCGTGAAACACCAATTAATATATCGGCTTCATAGTCGGAGAGTTTTCTTTTTCCTTGAGTGAAATTCGCCTCTTTATCTGCTTCCGTCGAAGGCTGTTCCACAGGCGTAATGTGGTACTTTGCCGGGACAAGATTGTCGGGCAGCATTTTAATTTCCTTTAATTTCAAAAGGGTGGGGTTGGAAAAAGGGTGAGATTCGTTGACAATATCATGAGGCAATTTTAAAATCAAAAAAAATGGAGCCTACCCATGAACAGCATTTTCTTCACGGTCGTAACGTTACTATTACTGACCGCTGGCGTGCTTTTATTGATGCAAGAGTTCAATAAAACGAAAGTGTCAAATGACGCCAGTGAACCACCGCAGCCTGAATTGATGTCCAAAGAGGAGGGGGAAGATCATTTCTCCGTCTTGATGAACGCCGTGACGCCAGTCTGGTACTGGCGGGTGAATCACGAATATATCGATTTTCTCCATGCGACAATTAAGCGAATGAAAATGGCCGAAATTAATGATACGCCCGGCCTGTTCGACGCGCAGCGCCGCTGTAGCGACCTTAATTCGGCGGTCTATAAATATTACGACAATATCAAAAAGCGCTGTCTGAATGGCGAGAAGGTGTCGTATTCCGATTTAGACGTATTAAATCTGCGCCAGTGTTTTCGCGAGTTTAGCCTGGAAGCCTACCCGGAACTGGTCGCACTGGTCTGGCCGGAGTATGCGCGTCCGGATGTGGATCCCAACGAGGTATAGTTGAGATATACTGAGCGCTGGTTTCGTTTGCAGACAGGATTTTATGGAACGCTTCTTTGAAAACGCAATGTATGCCTCTCGCTGGCTGCTCGCACCCGTCTATTTTGGTCTCTCTCTGGCGCTGGTCGCCCTGACGATCAAGTTCTTCCAGGAGATATTCCACGTCCTGCCAAACATTTTCTCCGTGGCAGAAGCCGATTTGATTCTGGTTCTGCTGTCGCTGGTGGATATGACGCTGGTAGGAGGATTACTGGTGATGGTGATGTTTTCCGGTTATGAGAATTTCGTCTCTCAGCTTGATATCGCCGAGCACAAAGAAAAGCTCAACTGGCTGGGGAAAATGGACGCCTCATCGCTGAAAAATAAAGTCGCGGCGTCGATTGTGGCGATTTCGTCTATTCACCTGTTACGTGTCTTTATGGATGCTAAAAACGTCCCGGATAATAAGCTGATGTGGTATGTGATTATCCACCTGACGTTTGTACTGTCGGCGTTTGTGATGGGATATCTGGATAAAATCAGTAAGAAATAAATTTACCAGGCCCCTCACCCTGCCCTCTCCCCAGAGGGGAGAGGGTGTTCAAGTTCCCTCTCCCCTCTGGGGAGAGGGTTAGGGTGAGGGGCGAAAGCATCGGACCGCACTATTTATCCGACGACGCCTGCCACAAATTCAGCTCACCATCCGCCACGTGCTGGTCAATCCGCGTCAGTTCATCTTCGGTAAAGCACAGGTTATTCAGCGCCTGAACGTTCTCTTCCAGTTGCTCCGGGCGGCTCGCGCCAATCAGCACTGACGTTACACGTGTATCTTTCAACAGCCAGCTTAGCGCCATCTGCGCCATCGTCTGCCCGCGCGTATGCGCCATCTCGTTCAGCAGACGAAGGCTGCTCAGGTTGGCTTCGGTCAGCATTTTCTCCGTCAGGCCGCGCACTTTTTTCCCTTCGCGCTGCATACGTGAACCGTCCGGAATACCGTTCAGGTATTTTCCGGTCAGCAGGCCCTGCGCCAGCGGGGTAAAGGCGATACAGCCCGTTCCGTTTTTCTCCAGCGCGTCCAGCAGACCAGTCTTGTCGACCCAGCGGTTAAGCAGGTTGTAAGACGGCTGGTGGATCAAAAGCGGGATCTTCCACTCGCGCAGCAATTCGGCCATCGCCGTCGTGCGTTCCGTGGAGTAGGACGAAATGCCGACGTACAGCGCTTTTCCGCTCTGCACCGCGTGTGCCAACGCGGCGGCGGTCTCTTCCATCGGCGTGTTTTCGTCTACGCGGTGAGAATAGAAAATATCCACATACTCCACGCCCATGCGTTTCAGGCTCTGGTCGAGGCTGGCGAGCAGATACTTACGTGAACCACCCGAACCATACGGTCCTGGCCACATGTCGTAGCCCGCTTTGGTGGAGATGATCAGCTCGTCGCGATACCCGGCAAAATCTTCTCGCAGCAGGCGGCCAAAATTTTCTTCAGCGCTGCCTGGAGGGGGGCCGTAGTTGTTGGCAAGGTCAAAATGGGTAATGCCGAGATCGAAGGCCTTACGCAGCAGCGCGCGCTGGGAATCGAGCGCCTGAACGTGGCCAAAGCTGTGCCACAGACCCAGCGACAGCGCCGGTAAGCGCAGGCCGCTTTTGCCGCAGTATCGGTACTGCATGTTTTCGTATCGGCCGGTGTAAGGGTGCCAGGACATGATGTCTCCTTTCTTATCGGTGAATTTTCGAAACAGCGTTTTTATTCTAAGCTTATCAAATCATAAATCATGGAGATAAGCGATGACGCGCCTGACTGCCAAAGATTTTCCGCAAGAGCTGCTTGATTACTATGACTATTACGCCCACGGTAAAATCAGCAAACGCGAATTTCTGAATCTCGCGGCGCGCTATGCCGCAGGCGGCGTAACGGCGCTGATGCTGTTTAATATGCTTAAACCCAACTACGCCCTCGCGGAGCAGGTTAAATTCACCGATCCCGATATTCTTCCGGAATACATCACTTATCCCTCGCCCAATGGTCACGGCGAAGTGCGCGGTTACCTGGTGAAGCCGGCCAAAGCCACCGCGAAAACGCCCGCAGTAGTGGTCGTGCATGAGAACCGGGGGCTGAATCCGTATATTGAAGACGTGGCACGACGCGTGGCGAAAGCGGGGTATATCGCGCTGGCTCCCGACGGCCTGAGCTCGGTGGGGGGATACCCCGGCAACGACGACGAAGGAAAGGTTTTGCAGCAGAAGGTCGACCCGACAAGGCTGATGAACGACTTTTTTGCCGCCATAGAGTTTATGAAAAATCATCCGGAAGCCACCGGTAAGGTGGGGATTACCGGTTTTTGCTACGGCGGCGGCGTATCGAATGCCGCCGCCGTAGCATATCCGGAACTCGACTGCGCGGTGCCCTTCTATGGTCGTCAGCCGCGGGTGGAGGATGTGCCAAAAATTAGCGCGCCGCTCCTGCTTCATTATGCCGAGCTGGACAAAAATATTAACGAGGGCTGGCCTGCCTATGAAGCCGCGCTGAAATCAAATAATAAGGTTTATGAAGCGTATATCTACCCTGGCGTAAACCATGGATTTCACAACGATTCTACCCCACGCTATGACCAGCCCGCAGCCGAGCTGGCCTGGTCAAGAACGTTAAGCTGGTTTAAAAAATATCTGGAATGATAAGCCCTGCTTAAATAAATCATCACAAAGGGTTATCTTTTCCCCTGTCCCTGCCGATAACGAGGGTAGTACTCGCCTCTGGGCGAATTCACCCTCACGGCAAGGAATACTCAATGAAGATGCTTCGTAATTTCACCATCCGTTTCGTCATGCTGACGGTACTGGGGATCTTTTGTGTCATGTGGGCAGGCGTGGGGCTTTATAGCACCTGGTCTCTGTCTCGTGTTTCTGATGGTAATGACGTTGACCGCCAGCTGGTCAGGCAAATGACGGTGCTGAGCCAGGGCAACGATCAGTATTTCCGTTTCGTCACCCGCCTGAGCCGGGCGATGGAAGCTAAAGCAGCGGGCGGCACGCCAGACCTGGCTCCTGCTCAGCAGGCGCTGGATAACATGAGTAAAAAGCTGGCAGAGATGAAGGCTATCTCCCCGGGCCCGATGGATGAAAAGGTCTCTGCGCAGGTGATTTCCACCTGGCAGGCGCTGCTCGATCGGGGCGTTACGCCTCAGATGGTGCAGGCAAAGCAGGCGACGCTCGAAGGCTATCGTCAGCATGCCAACAACGTTACGCCGCCGCTAAGCCGCGCGTTTGGCGCCGCGGTTGAGAACTTTAACAATTCTGCGGTGAAGGCGCTCGACAGTACGCGCGTTGTGGTCGACAGCCTGACCAGCATGACCCGGACGGTGATTATCACCGCCACGATCGTGGGTCTGCTGATCCTGCTGTTCACCGACCGCTACCTGGTGGCGCTGCTGGTAAAACCGCTGGAGCGTATCCGTCAGCAGTTCCGCCAGATTGCGCAGGGCGATCTCAGCCAGCCGATTGAGCCCATTGGCCGCAACTGCGTGGGGCAACTGGTTCCGCTGCTGAGCGCCATGCAGGACAGCCTGCGGGAGGCGGTCAGCACGATTCGTTCCGGCAGCGAGAATATCTGGCGCGGGGCAACGGAGATCTCCAGCGGGAATAACGATCTCTCTTCGCGTACCGAAGAGCAGGCCGCTGCGCTGGAAGAGACCGCGGCCAGCATGGAACAGCTTACCGCAACGGTGAAGCTGAACGCCGAAAGCGCGCGCCAGGCCAGCCAGCTTGCGGATGTCGCCTCCAGTACAGCCAGCCGCGGCGGGTCGCTGGTAGACGATGTGGTCACGACCATGAGCGGCATTTCGGACAGCTCGAAGAAAATTGCTGAAATCACTACCGTTATCAACAGCATCGCCTTCCAGACCAATATTCTGGCGCTGAACGCCGCGGTGGAAGCGGCTCGGGCCGGGGAGCAGGGGCGCGGTTTTGCGGTCGTGGCGGGTGAGGTGCGTAATCTGGCCAGCCGCAGCGCGAATGCGGCAAAAGAGATCGAAGGGCTGATTGCGGATTCCGTTGCCCGCGTGGAGCAGGGGGCGCAGCTGGTGAACGATACCGGCACGACGATGGAAGCTATCCTGCGCGACGTGACGGAGGTGACCGTCATTATGAAGCAGATCGCCACCGCGTCAGAGGAGCAGAGCAAAGGTATTTCTCAGGTCGGCGTAGCCATCACGCAGATGGACGGCGTGACCCAGCAGAATGCCTCGCTGGTGGAGCAGGTTTCCGCCGCTGCGGCTGCACTGGAACGGCAGACCGAAGAACTCCAGCGCTCAGTGCAGAAGTTCCGTCTCCCCGCGTAACATCATCGCGTCAGGCCGTCTCTGGCGGCCTGACATTTATCGCTCTGAATAATCTGTGTCACCTGCGACAGCTGACCGATTTTCACTTCGCTTGCCCGCATAAATTTACTTTTGTCGATCAGCAGCAGCGACTGGCTGGCCCGGTTTAACAGCAGCGCCTTAAAGCCCGCGTTGTGCTCGGACGGATCCCAAAGGACGCCATGCTCATCAACCCCTTCACACGAGAAGATAAACAGATCGATCTCCAGCCCTTTAAGCTGCGTCACCAGCGCCGGATTAACATAGCAGCGATACTTACGCTCAAGCGTTCCGCCGGAGCAGATAAGCGTGATCCGCTCGCGCTTCGCCATCTCGTGGCAGACAGGCAGGCTATTGGTAAACACGGTGAGTTCGATATCCGGAAGCTGGCGCGCCAGATGAAAGCAGGTCGAGCTGGCGTCGAGGGCGATGGTCATCCCTTCGCTGATCCAGCCCAGCGCGTGTCGGGCAATATCGGCTTTGTCGGCATAATGGCTTTTCAGGCGTGCGCCAAAGGGTTCACCGCTGTCGCGGCTGTCCGGGTGAATCAGACGCGCACGCCCGTGCTGGCGCAGAAGTTTCCCCTGCTGCTGTAACGACTTCAGATCCCGGCGGATCGTCTCTTTGCTGACGGAGAGCTTTTCAGCCAGGGCATCGGTGGTCAGCCAGTCACTTTTACTCAGCAGGGTGATGATGCTCTGCTGTCGGGTCGCTTTTAGCGTCTGGTCTGACATTCGAGGATCCTTGCGCACGCGTGCTGACTCATTTTTCTCATCGCAGAAGAGGGCGGCGAACCGCCCGGTCATGGGTCAACCCTGACGTTTATCTTCCGTCTGGGTATCGAAGTCGCTCGCTGAATGGCGCTCATGCAGCTGCTCGTTCAGCTCGCCGTTGGTGCGGTTAACAATGCGCCCGCGTTTAACGGCCGGGCGATTCGCCACATCTTTTGCCCAGCGCTGCACGTTGGTGTACTTCCCGGCGTCGAGGAATTCGGCGGCGTTGTAGACGCTGCCCAGCGCCACGCAGCCAAACCACGGCCAGATCGCCATATCGGCGATGGTATATTCCTCACCCGCTACATAACGACCGCGCCCCAGCTGCTTGTCCAGCACGTCGAACAGGCGTTTAGCTTCCATGGTGAAGCGATCGATAGCGTACTCAATCTTCACCGGCGCGTAGTTATAGAAGTGGCCAAAACCGCCGCCGAGGAACGGGGCCGCGCCCTGTAACCAGAACAGCCAGTTCAGGGTTTCCGTTCGTCCTGCCGGATCTTTTGGCAGGAAGTGACCAAATTTCTCGGCCAGATAGAGCAGGATATTGCCGGATTCAAAGACGCGCGTCGGCGGGGTGGTGGAGTGGTCACGCAGCGCCGGGATCTTCGAGTTCGGGTTCACGTCGACAAAACCGCTGGAGAACTGATCGCCCTCACCGATGCGGATTAACCATGCGTCGTATTCCGCGCCCGTCACGCCCAGCGCCAGCAGCTCTTCCAGCATGATGGTAACTTTCTGTCCATTCGGCGTACCGAGAGAGTACAGCTGGAGCGGGTGCTCGCCCACGGGCAGCTCTTTCTCGTGCGTAGCGCCCGAGACGGGACGGTTGATATTGGCGAACGCGCCGCCGTTATTCTGTTTCCATTCCCACACTTTCGGTGGCTGATAGGTGTTATTTGACATGTTGGCCTGCCTTTTTGGTGTTGTGTTGAGGCAGTGTAGCAGGAGATAGGGGAACCGTTTAACGATGCGAGCGTAATGGGCAGGGCGAGTGTATGATAACGCCACCTCTGTCAGTTAATTACAACGTGCAGACGACGACAACCCCACAAAAAAATTGCCGCCTGCCTGTTTTAGGTTGGACACATGCGTAAAGGAACGTTAAGCAGTGACGCACCCTTCGGGACGTTATTAGGTTATGCGCCGGGTGGCGTGGCGATTTACTCTTCAAATTACGGCAGTCTCGATCCGCGTCACTACCCGGAAGACGCGGAATTCCGCAGCTATATCGGCAACGAATACATGGGCCATAAATGGCAGTGCGTTGAGTTTGCGCGCCGTTTCCTGTTTCTCAACCACGGGTTTGTCTTTACCGACGTCGGGATGGCGTGGGAGATCTTCTCCCTGCGTTTTTTACGCCAGGTGGTGAATGACAACATCCTGCCGCTACAGGCCTTTGCTAATGGCTCAAAACGCGCGCCGCAGGCCGGTGCGCTGCTCATCTGGCAAAAGGGCGGTGAGTTTCAAGAGACCGGACACGTGGCCGTCATCACCCAGTTGCTGGACGACAAAGTGCGCATTGCCGAGCAGAACGTTATTCACTCTCCGCTGCCGATGGGGCAGCAGTGGACGCGCGAGCTGCGTCTGAGCGTTGAGAACGGTTGCTATACGCTTCATGATTCGTTCAGCGATACCGAGATCCTTGGCTGGATGATCCAGACGGAGGAGACGGAACACAGTATTCCTCAGCCGGAGATCGACGGTGAGCTGCTGAAAATCAGCGGCGCGCGGTTGAAGAACAACCGTCAGTTCGACGGAAAATGGCTCAATGAAAACGACGCCCTGCAACAGGCGTACGTTCGCGCGAACGGCCACGTTATTAACAACGATCCCTGCCAGTACTTCACCATTACCGAAAGTGCCGAGCAGGAGCTGATCAAAGCCACCAACGAACTGCACCTGATGTACCTTCATGCCACCGACAAGGTGCTGAAAGACGACAGCTTACTCGCGCTTTTCGACATCCCGAAAATTCTCTGGCCGCGTCTGCGCCTCTCGTGGCAGTGGCGTCGTCACCATATGATCACCGGTCGTATGGATTTCTGCATGGATGAGCGCGGCATTAAGGTTTACGAGTACAACGCGGACTCCGCCTCCTGCCATACCGAGGGCGGGCTGATTCTTGAAGAGTGGGTGAAAAACGGCTATCGCGGCACCGGCCACAATCCGGCGGAAGGCTTGCTGGAGGAGCTGACCGGCGCCTGGAAGCACAGCCACGCGCGGCCGTTCGTCCATATCATGCAGGACAACGATATCGAAGAGGATTACCACGCGCTCTTTATTCAGCGCTCGCTGATCCAGGCCGGGTTTGAAACCAAAATCCTGCATGGACTGGGCGCGCTGAGCTGGGATGCCGCCGGGCAACTGATTGATGATGAAGGCCGTCACGTCAACTGCGTATGGAAAACCTGGGCGTGGGAAACGGCGATCGAGCAGATCCGCGAGGTGAGCGAAACCGAGTACGCCGCCGTGCCCATCCGTACCGGTCACCCGCAAGGTGAAGTGCGCCTGATTGACGTCCTGCTGCGCCCGGAAGTGCTGGTCTTTGAACCGCTGTGGACGGTGATCCCAGGTAACAAGGCGATCCTGCCGGTGCTGTGGCAGCTGTTCCCGAACCACCGTTACCTGCTGGATACCGATTTTGAGGTGAATGCGCTGCTGAAACGGACAGGCTATGCCGTTAAACCGATAGCCGGACGCTGCGGGAGCAATATCGATCTGATCGGCGCCCAGGATCAACTGCTGGACCAGTCCAGCGGCAAGTTTGTTGACCGCAAAAATATCTACCAGCAGCTATGGTGCCTGCCAAAGGTTGACGGCAGATACATACAGGTCTGCACCTTTACCGTGGGCGGAAACTATGGCGGAACCTGTCTGCGTGGGGATGACTCGCTGGTGGTGAAGAAAGAGAGCGATATTGAACCGCTGATTGTGGTGAAGGATAAATAACGTCTCCCTGTTATAAAAAAGCCCCCGCAGGGTATGCTGCGGGGGCTTTTTATTACTCTTCTTCCTCTTCCTGCTGCTCGCTGATCTTCAGATCAATTATGCGGCCGATCTGGTCATGATAGACCGTCAGCAGGTTGTACTGGCTCATCTCGGACATAATTTGCGGCGTGAGGTTAAAACTTTGGGCAAGCTCGTCATGGCGCAACATTTGCGGATGACGCCGCCTCACATGCGCGCGGCGGCGATTGTACTGATACCACAGGATCAGCAGCCAGCCGTTGAACGCGGCAATCAGCAGATAGACCAGTACTGTATTAAAAGAGGCGATAATCACGCTCCAGCGGTGATCGCTCTCCTCGGTTAACTGCATCCACAACCTGGCATACAGGAAAAACAGGAATCCTCCCCAGGCTATCAGCGTTAATGTGGCATCGAAAAGACGCGGTGCCAGCCGATGTTCAGTCAAAATTAACGTATTCTCGTTCATTGAATGCTCCCTTTTCCCCGGTCCGGACTGATCCAGCGCGCGCGGGCGCGTTTACGTTTAAGCATGACTTTCGGAAATGCCACGAGGGTGGTAAACAGGCCAATCATCCAGTACACCATCGGGAACCAAATCACCCAGAACAGCGAGCCTGCCACTTTCCGCTCGTAGCGCCGCTCGATATACAAACTGACGAGGAATTGCAGCAGGCACATCACCCCCAGCAGCAGCCCGGTAAACGCCGGGGGAAACAGACTCGCAACGGCCAGGTTCGCGGGAAGAGGGATAATATGGCTAAGAATGAACAACACCACGGTCGCTCCATAGGCAAACGCCCACAGCGTTGACAGCGCGTACTCGAGAAACAGGGGCCACATCCGATGATGCTCCCAGCGGGCCATTTTGCGCAGGTTAACCAGAAACACCTCTGCACCGCCCTGAGCCCAGCGCAGACGCTGTTTCCACAGCCCCTTGAGCGTCTCCGGCATCAGGATCCAGCACAGCGCCCGCGGCTCGAAAAAAATATCCCAGTGGCGCAGCTGAAGCTTCCAGCTTATGTCAATGTCCTCTGTGATCATATCCGGGCTCCAGTACCCGACATCCGCCAGCGCCTGTCGGCGAAAGGCGGCGATGACGCCGGAGACCGTAAAGACCCGGCCATAGATCCGCTGCGTTCGCTTGATAAGACCAATAATGGAAGAAAACTCGCCCACCTGAATACGACCAATCAGCGTTGAGCGCGTGCGAATACGCGGATTTCCGGTGACGGCCCCAACGTGGGGATACTTAATCAGCGGTGCCACCAGATACGCGGCCGTATCGCGATCGAGCAGGGCGTCGCCGTCAATGCAGACCAGCAGATCGCCCCGGGCCGCCGCCGCACCAGCCTTGAGCGCCACGGCTTTCCCCTGATTCTCCGCGAGATTAATCACCCGCAGGCGCGGCTGCTCCTGCGCCAGTTGATGCAGCACCTGCGCGGTATTGTCCGAAGAGCCGTCGTTGATGGCGATAACCTCAACATTCCAGTACCGCTGACCCAGCGCGGCGCTAATGGTCTCCCGTGCGTTGCGTTCCTCATTAAAGCAGGGAATAAGAATCGAGATTAACGGTTCACCGGCTAAGGCGGGCGCGGGTGTTGCGTTATCCCACGACCAGTGCCGTTCAAGCTGAAACCAGAAATAGAGGCCGCCGGTTACCCAGAGCACGGACATAAACAGCGGCCAGAAAAAGACAAAGTCCAGAATCAGTTCGCCGGTAAATAGCGCGGCTACGCCTAACGGCAACCCGAATACCAGACACAAAATAGAGAAGGCGATAATGCGATCAGTCATTGTCAGGATACCAGTACGAAGAAAATTCAGGCCTGATACGCGAAATATCAGGTTGGTTGTTGAGGAAGTCGTCGGGGTAATAACCGTAATTTTTGATGCCGTTCAGCTGGAGCACCTGCATCCACTCCACCAGACGTTCATCGGCTACGGCACGCTGCGGTTTCTGCGCCCAGTCCCTGGCCTGTAGCTCAAAAATCGTTTTATTCAGCGCGCCGGGGCGTGCGGCGACGGCGTTGACTAAACGCGTCAGCCAGGCATTGCTCTCTTCTGCCGGGACGGACTCCATCAGTGGCATTGCCATCGGCACCGTCCAGTCGTAGGCCGACAGAAAATCATCCAGATTTTGCGCAAACCACGCTTCGCTTTCGGGCTGCAGAATGGGGAGGGCGAAAATATTGCGGGCGGTCTTGATCTGCGGGCCACGGATGTCCTTCACCGTCTGGCTCAGGGCCTGGGTAAACCCGATAAGCTGCTGGCTTTTCTGGCGCGTCGTCTCCTGCCCGGCATCGTCAACGTCCGTCAGCACCGCGTCGTCATGGAACAAGATCCCGTTGAAGCTGGCATAGCGGGCCAGATCTTCATAGATCTCCGTCACCTGTTGGCGAACCTGTGGACTCCAGGGGGAGAGCCGGATGTAGGGCTCGGCGGCCACGGTCAACTCTCCCGTTTGACGATCCCGGCGCTGCACGCGCGGCAGGGCTGGACTGAGATCGAAAGAGAGGACCGGCATCCACGCAAAGACTTTCACTCCCGCGCGGGTTTGTAGCTGCCAGGCGACAAAATTAAAAAGATCGGCCCGGACCGGAAGACGACGGTTGGGGAAATAGAGCGCGCCGATCCTGCCGTCGCCCCGCGGATCCGAAAACGCCTGGAGAAACACATGGCTGATTTTCATGTCGTAGACCCGCTGGACGAGTTTGTTGATGTTTTTCGTCTGCTGGGCCGGATCGGGATCGTAGACATAATCGAGATCAACATGCATGACGCGCACCGGGTCAAACTCCTGAACGCGGCTAACCGTGTTGGCAAAGGTTTTTATCGACGGATTTCCGGCAATCAGCAGGCGCGGGATGTTGCCGAGGTCGCGCACGTTTGCCAGCCCGTCCTCCAGGGTAAAGGCCAGCTGATAGCCCTGTTTCTGGGCGATAGCGAGCGATGTACCGTTGGCAGCCCCATAGGGCCACACCCAGGCACGCGGCGCTTTTCCCGTCACCTGGGTGATTTTTTCGGTGACTTTCCGTACGTCTGCGGCGATCCGCTGGTTGAAGTGTTCATCGGTTTCGTAATGCCCCGTCGCGTTATCGAAAAAACGGTTGGCGATAGCGGGTTCACGGCTTCCCTGCGGGTTGGCCGGGATGCCGTAATGCGAGGCCCAGGTATGCGAGCCAATTTCAACCAGCGGGGAGCGGCTTAACTCGCGCACCATGTCCCATGTCGCGAACCGATCGCGGGGCGTCATCAGACCGCCGAAGTTAACTTTTTGATTTGCCGGCGTATCCACCCAGCTGCCCACCGGCGCCCACAGCGCAGGAACGTTCCAGGCCTGAAGCAGGGGCCAAACGCGGGTGTAAAAACTGCTGTAGCCGTCGTCGAAGCTGAGCAAAACGGCTTTCGGCGGCAGCGCTTTTTTTCCTTCATGCGCATCCACAATGTCCTGCACGCTGATGGCGTGATAGCCGTTGTGCAAAAGCCAGCTTATCTGCTCGTTTAACGCGCTGGTGCGAACGGAGAGGTAGCGCTGATCGGCAGCATCATCTTCGACGTCGTGGTAGGCCAGGACCAGAAACTGATTCTCCGGCCAGGGTTTGCTGGCCTCCAGCTGCGGCCTCTTTTCAGGAGCCATAAAGGAGAGCGGCTGCGCGCAGAGACTCGCGCTGAGGCAGAGCCAGCCGATGACGATCAGGCTTACAGAAAAACGTGTATTCAGCATATTCATCCTTAAAAGCGTAAAGTCGCATCTAACGTGACGGAGAGATTGCTCTCGCGTTTGCCGTCGTAAGGGCGTTTATCCCAGTTCAGCATCACGCCAGTATCGACAACGTTGTTCCACTGAATGCGTTGCCCGTAACCCAGCAGGGTAATGGCGCCAGGCGACTGATTTTTCTGCCAGTAGCTGCCGCCGCCTGCCACGAACAGCTGGCTCCAGAGGGTTTCGTAGTGGCGGTACATCTCATGGTCAACGGACAGGGCTGCCGTCACGGACAGATCCCGTGCCGGGTTGTAATAGAGCGTATTCCGCAGGCTGTTATTACTGGCGGCGATCCCCGGTTCGAGATCCAGCGTCAGGGTCGGGGTCTGCCAGAGACGCTCTTTCCCAGAGAGGGTGTATTCCTGACGGCGGTTGTGGTCTGAGAAGCGGCTGACGGCGGCGTTGAACTGGTATTCACGTCGCTCGTTTTGATACCAGCGCACCCCACCTTCACCCCGGTTGGCGCTGATCCCATTGCGTAATGCCCGTAAGGGTGTCGCGCGTGATAAGCGCTCGAGGCTACCGCTGACCTGCCAGTTATCACTCAGGCTGTAGGTTGTTGAGAGCCGTGCACCCGGCCTGTTTGTGCCGTGATAGCGGTTGCTGGAGAGCTCGGCTTCGAGCGTGAGGTCACGTGGGCGCCACTCAACGCCGCCCAACAGGTGGCGGCTGATGCCTTTACCTTCGTCGAAATTCCCCTGTGCATAGCGGGCGCCAGCAAATAGCCGCCAGTTATCCGCCACGGGTGGGCCATAGAGCGTGGCGTCCCAGCTCATGTCGTGGCTACCGCTGACGGGGTTATCTGAGTGCAATCCTTTACCCGCGTTCAGACGCAGCTCTGACATATGGTGGACCGCTCTGAGCCTGTCCAGGCGGCGGGCGCTGCGATCGGCGGGGGCGCGAGCAATTACGTCATCAGCCAGTAAATCCATCTGGCGCCACTCCTGAAGGTCCATTGCGACGTAAGCCTGCTGTTTTTCAAGCTCCAGATTCGTGGGTTCGAGCGCCTCTGCTCGTTTAAGCTTTTGCTCGGCCGCGCGCGGCAGGCCCCTGGCCTGAAGCAGGGCGGCATAATCAATCTGTAATCCCTGATTTCCCGGCGCCGTTGACGCCAGACGATACGACAGCTTTTCGGCTTCCGACAGGGCGTTGGTCGCCAGCAAATAGTTAAGTTTGAGTGACTGACCGGTGAGCCACCTATCGTTCGGCTGAGCGGTCGGGGATCCGAAATCGTAGCGGGTCCAGGGAACGCTGCGGGTCTCGCGCTCAACGTAGCGGCGGGCGGTTTGATACTGACCCGTATCCAGCCAGGCGTAGAAAAGCGCATGCACCTCATCCTGCGGATCGGAGGCGTAGTGTGGATAGCGTTGCACAAGCGAGAAGGCGGCGACGGCATTTTTCTCCTGCAAATATGCAGAGATCACCCAGCCGATGGCCCAGTCCGGCACCGGATGCTGGGCGGCCGTCAGCGACTCGTATTCGCTAATGACCTGCCGGTAATCACCCTTCGCATACAGGGCGCCAAGCCGATCGATACGGGCAAGGATGACGTCTTCAGCCGCCTGCGGTTCGTTTTGCCAGCGGGAAAGCAGGGCGTGATAGCGATCTAATGCGTTTTGTGCCAGCCGCAGGCGCTCTTTCTCCGTTCTGCCAGGCACATCCGCCAGGCGTACCCTTTCAGCCGCGGCGTTACGCTCAAGGCGGCGGCGCTCCGCGGGAGACATCGCCGCGCTTTGCGACAGCCAGAGTGCGGGCGTGCTTCCCCGGTTATCCGTTAACGCATCGATCGTCTCGCGAAGAAGGGCGTTATTCCCTGGTGCGGCGTTTAGCGCGCGCATGTCCGCCAGCAGCCGGTCCGCGTTTTTTCCCTGGCGCATCCAGACATAGGAGAGCGTCTCAAGGTGCGCGGGAGAAGGATCGTCCTTAACCAACTGCCGGGCTTTCGAAAGCGCGAGGCGATCTCTGCGGGCATCGGCCAGGGTCTTAATATAGCCGATGCGGTAATCGTCGTTATCCGGCGCAAGGCTGAGCGCCTCTTTCCACAGCGATAAGGCGGATGGCCAGGCTTTTTGGTTTCTTCTGGACTGGGCGACAGCAGCGATGGCGCGAGCGGGCAGCGGCATATAAATACCATAACGCTGCCAGACTCGAATAACCTCATCATCGCGTCCTGCCCAGGAGGCTACCTGTAACCAGTCCGCAACCTGTCCAGTTGTTAAAGCATGCTGTTGCTCATAGCGCTGTAGGTAATCAAGAAACAGAGCGTAATTACCGTTACGTGCCTGTTGTATCTGATGCTCATAAACGGATTCATCAGCCTGAACCAGAACAGGAAAGAGTAAAAGCAGGAACAATAATATTGTGGTGCGATAAAAGAATAACGTAGTGAAGCTAAGCGATCTTTCCATATCTATTTGCCATTTGTTTATCGTGAATCCATTGCATAACACGGCCGCCTTTTAACTCTGCGTTAAAGGGCATAAAGGAGAACATTAAATCTGAATGATGCTACGTTATGGGGTACTTACTTAAAGGTAATTATGCGCCCTCATCTCAGTGGTCTGATTGGGCTTAATGTACACCCGATGTGTTGGGGGATAAATAAGTTGAAAAGCGGCTGGGAGGTTTTGAGATAATTCTGGAAGAAGTAAGTTTTTTAGATAATTCAGTGCAGGATTGTTCTTTTTAACTGATTGATATTAAATGCTTTTTCTTTTGCTGTTTGCAGTTTTTTTATATTTGAAATGAAGTTCTGCTGAGTTAATTAAAGTACTTTCTGGCGCATGTTTGGGAAGTTTCATGACAAAAATTCTTAATGTTCAGAGAAGTGACTTTTCTGAAATTCTTTTTTATTTATAATTAACGACAGGCATTGAGTGATAGTCTACAAAAAGTCTAGCTCACCAATGTCATATTGAGGGATGATCAAAGCCAGAAAACATTTGCCGTTAATGTAAAGCGCTATAAACGAAAGCGTCCTTGTTTCTTAAGAGGCGGGCTTGCTTTAATCTAAAAGGGATGATTAGTGGCGACTTCAATAGTGTTAGTGACTCAGGATTGTTTCCTTGTCAGGGGGATGCGGCTATTTTTCCCGGATATAATTTGCCTCTGTTCGATAGACAGAAACATATTTGATACCGACGCAAATGAATATACTGTACTGATTGATAGCCGTACGCCGCTCCGTTTATATGATTACCTGATACGCCATCCGGCCAGAACGAGAAAAACCATCTGCTGCGTTATGCTGGATATGCGCCCTCGAGAGGAGGATCTGCACAGTATGAAGCTGTTTATGAACACGTCGCTTACGCCTCCGGATATGGCGTCGTTATTCAATCTGGTGCTTGATATGAAAGGCTGGCGTCTGACAACCAAATGGCTGCTTAACTTACGGCTGAGTAGACATGAAGCGATAATGCTCCGGTTGCTGAAGGCAGGGAGGTCAATGGAAGAGATTGCAGATAAGCTGAATATGTCGGTTAAAAGCCTCTATCGCAAGCGAACGGCGCTATCGGAGCGGTTAGGGGCAGGGAACTTCAACGAGGCGTGTTTGTTTATCTTTAAAAACAAACTGCTGGACGCGGCTGGGAACGATCCCTAGCTTCGTCAGAAGCCAAAAGCACAAACCCGCCACGAGGGCGGGTTCTTTTAATGGAAATAATTCAGAACGACCAGCGCAGATTGGCGTTAACAGAGTTGACGCGGGTATCCGCACCATATTGTCCCTGATAACCCACATCCAGCGTCGCAGCACGCGACAGCTGTACGCTCACGCCGATATCACCCACCATTACGTCCTCATCCACGGCTTGCCCCTGAGTAATGAACGCGTCGCTGCCCGCAAACGCCATGCGCGAAGAGGTATTTTTATCGCCATAAGCGTGCTGCCATCCCAGCGAACCGTAGAGGTTAACGTTCTTCGGCAGCTCGGTCACACCGCGCACCCCGAGTGTGGAATAGAAGGTGTTCATCGTTTCGTTACGGACGCTCAGCGCAGCGGCACCGCCGTCTTCCCTGAAGCTGTCGGTATGCAGCCGGATGTACGATAAATTGACGAACGGCTCAATATTCCTGTCTGGCTGGCCGAAACGGTAGCCCGCTTCGGTAAACGCCAGCAGCGAGTTAGCGTCGTAATCTGACTTCAGCCGATCCGAGAAGCCGCTGAAATCAACATTGCGCTCGCCCTCGATCTTGTGCCAGGTGTAACCCAGCGCGCCGCGAAGGGAGAACGCATCCTGTTGACCCGCCGCATACAGGCCAAGGTGATAGTTGTCGGTATCCGTTGAGGAGCGACGGCTGTCGACGTCGTAATCACCCCGGCTGTAGCCGAAGTAGCCGCCGACACGCACGTTATGATCCGCCAGCTTGCGATCTGCCCCCAGCAGGAAGCCGGTGGTGTTGCCGTCCAGCTTGCCCACGTTTCCGTCGCCGCTGTTTCGGCTCCAGGAGCTGAAGGTCTGGCCCCAGACGCCATTGTTTTGCGGCTCCGGCTGCTGCACCAGCGACATGGCTAACGGTGGGATCGGCAGGCTGTCGTTATCAAACGCGCGCTGCATACGCTGGTTTAACACGTTAAACACCTGCGTGCTGCCAGCGATCAGGTTGGACTGCATTGATGGATAAACTTCGCCAGACAGCTGGTTGAACGCCTCGCGCGCTTCCGGCGCGCTCAGCACCAGCAGCGAGTTATACAGCGCCAGCGACGGGCCGCTTTGCGTCAGCGTGGAGAGCGCGCCAGCGGTATTCCACTGGTTGCTGCTTTGGGCCACGGTCTGGAAAATGCCCGGCTTGCCGCTGCCCGGGTTTTCTCCACCCGGGTTCTCACCACCCGGGTTTTCGCCGCCCGGGTTCTCGCCTCCGGGATTTTCACCGCCCGGGTTCTCGCCTCCGGGATTCTCACCGCCCGGGTTCTCGCCCCCAGGATTTTCGCCTCCGGTCTCTTTCTGCGCGATGGTCAGATCGACGGCGTTGGTGCTTTGCTCAAGCGCCACGTCCAGGAAGGCGGATTTGGAAATCGCTCCTGCGAACTCACCGTCAATTCCCCCGTCGGAGGTCAAAATGCGGTAGCTTTGGCCCGTTTTATAGCTGGTTTGCGGATCCAGCGCGGTGACCTGTACCTTAGCCCGATCGCTGATGGTGGTTTTGCCCGATACCAGTAGCTGGTCGCTGCTGCCATCGCCCGCGATATCCACGTCATAGAAGGATTCGCCGATAAAGTTCAGATAGCGTTTCAGCGTCAACGTACCGATATTGCCGTCGCCAGGCGAGATATGCCCGCCAGACAGGATCTCGGTCTGGCCCAGCGTGCCGTTGCCGCCCAGCGTGCCGCCGGACTTGATTGACGCGGCGCTGCTGTAACCGACCCCGTCGCTGACGTCTGAACCCGCCGTCGCGTTGAGGATCAGCGTACCGCCGTTCTCGGCGCTAAGCGTCTGAACATCAAAAATATCGTCTTCTGGCTGGGTATTAATATTGCTGGCAATGATAACTTTACCGCCCCGCGCGGTTACGTTCGCCTTGAGTGCGGAAAGATCGCCGTTCAGCGTCGTTTGCCCGGAGGTGTTGATCACATCACCTTCACCGCTCATCGTGTTGCTGAAGATGTAATTTCCGTCGGTATGGTTGAAGTAGACATAGCTGCCGAACAGTCCGCCACGCAGGCTGATTGCCGTCTTCGCATCGAGGGTACCTGCGCCGCCCGCCGTGCCAGGCGTTGGCTCAGTTAAACCCGTGCCGGTGTCCATATTGCCGCGGCTGCCGATGATGAGCGCACCCCGGTTCGAGCCGGAACCCGATGTCCCCACGATCAGCGCATTGCTGCCAGCGGAAAATGAACCGCCGTCAATCACAGACAGCACGCCATTGCCGTAATCGCCCACGCTCACGCTGCTGCCGCTGGTAAAGCGCGAGTCCTTGCCCGCAATAACCAATTCGGCGGTTTTCCCTGCGCCGGAGACGCCCGCCACCTGCACGCCGCCAACGTTAACCGCTCCGCCGTTCAGTACGTCCAGGTCGCCATAAAGCGTCAACGTACGGCCAACGTTCCACTGTGAGCCACTCCCCGTGACGGTGGCTTTCGGGCTCAGCGTGTCGGTTTCACCCGGTCCGGTACCATTCCCGATGCGCGCATCGTAGGCGGTATTGAGCGCCGCGCCGTCCTCAATTGCCAGCGTGGAGCGTGCGCCCAGATCGGTGCCTACGCTCAGAAAATTACTGGTCACGCGAGAGCCGGCACCCGTGGCGATAAGGTGGCTGTCGTAGCCCCGGGTGGTGCCGACAACGATCTCCTTTGCGCTCGCCAGCGCGCCCTCTTCGACTCGCAGGGTGCCGAGGCCAAGATTCAGGTCGCCGCGCAGGACGTACCGATCGTTCACCGCGTTAAGCTCAGCGTCTGGCCCACGGACCGTGACAACGCTTTCATAAATTTTGCCGTCGAACAACCGACCGATATTGATGTTATAGGCGGTGATTTTGCCATTATCGATCAGCAGGTTTCCGCGTTGATTACGTCCAACATAAACATCTCCGGTGTAACCCAGCGTTTCGGTAATACGCGAGTCGCCATCAAAAAAGGCATCGGCTGCACGCGCGATATCGGCAGGTAAAAACAGTAACAGCGGCGCGGAAAATAGAGCGAGGTAAAGTCTGGAAAGCGGCGTCTTAACCGCTAAAGCATGCGATGTAGAGTTATTCACGGGCTATCTCCGTACTCATTAGCGTGATGTCTGGAAAATCGTTTTTATGAAAACTCAGATACGTCAGAAAATGTAAAAGGCGTTATTTATGTACGCCTTTTGATGCGGCGTTAATTATTTATGTGTGACAACAGGTGTACAGGTTGGCGCGCTTAGCGTCGGTGCGGATCCTAAAATCCCCGGCATCATCATTGATGAACAATCGAAAATACGCCCTTTTTCTGTCGTGGCGCGATAAGACAGTTTTTGTCCTCCCAGTGCGTCCGGCTGGGCGCCATTAACGTTGGTCACGGTTATTTCATCCGATGAGCCCAGTCCCAGCATTTTAGCGGTCTCCGCTTGCAGGAGTGGAATAGCCTGATCGGTTTTCAACGTGGAACAACCGGCTAGCATCAACGTAACGGTTAAAACGATTAGTGGTTTTTTCATAAATTATCCTTGATATCCAACCAGTTAATTTCACTGATTGTATTTATGTTTTCTTTTACCCAAATCAGCGAATAATATATTTCTCTTTCCTAATCGAAAAAACCCTCCTAAAGTAGGGTGGGTAGATAATAATTCATCTGTACTCTAAGATATGCGAAGGTAAAAGGAGGCTCCTTTGGGACAGAATTATGCGTTAGTCGTTGATGACCATCCATTGGTAGCAAGCGGCATCGCCAATTTTCTGATTACACATTGCCAGTTTAAACAGGCGTGTGTGGTGACGAATGAGGATGATTGCTACCGCCAAATTAGGGATCATGGCCCGCCACGTTTGCTGGTAATCGATTTTTGGCTCTCTTCCGGAACGGCCCTGAAATTACTCAAAGAAGTAAAACAACTTTACCCACAGGTACGACTCCTGGTGGTCAGCGGGGATGACAATAATGACATCTGGCGCAAAGTTAATGCCGCCGGGGGCCACGGTTTTGTATTGAAAAGCGAGCCACCTGAGATGTTCTCGCGGGCCGTTTTCGCACTCACTGATAATCAGACCTGGTTTCCTGAGGGAAACGAAATTTCCGTTAAGGCAAATAATGAGAAGTTAAGTAAATTTAACTTAACGCCGCGACAAATAGACGTATTAAATATGATTATGCGCGGCCTGCCAAATAAACGAATCGCCGCGCAGCTTTCAATTTCTGAGCCCACGGTCAAAGAACACATCAGCAATATATTGAAAAAGATAGGTGTTAACAGCCGGGTCGAAGCCATCACGCTTCTGCACGGCAAGCAGGAACCGTCGGAATGAGGTTTTTCCAGAGCTTACAAAACGAAGGTATCTCTGCTCCGGCGCAGATCCGTTTGCTAAACAACACCTTTCTGCGGCTGGTATTTAGCTTTAGTGCTGTGCCCTTTGTGGGTATTCCTTTCGCCATCTGGATTTATATGCTTGGGGACGACCTCGGCCCAACGATTATCTGGATAATTATTTATCTGCTATGTGCCGTGGCGATAAGACTATTGCACCGACGCTATCAGCGTGAAGCGAAAGAAAACGGTGATAGGGACGTCCTGCGACGCTGGCTTCCGCGTATTAATAATATCGCCTTTATTCACGGGCTGGGCATTTCTTCGCTCTATTTAATTACTCCACAGACGCAGAATTTTGACTTTTTCCTGTTACTTAATATCAGCATCGCCGCTATCGTCGCCGCCAATGCGACGCATCTGACGCCGGTCATCAGCACCTTTACGCGCTTTTTCTTCGCCTCCTGGGGGGTGCTGAACCTCGGTATTATCTGGCGGCTGGATGAGTTGATGTTCATCGTGCTCATGCTGAATCTGCTTTACGGCTTCGCAATTTACCGCCATGCGTTAACTTCCCATGCGTTCTTTATTCAGCAGGCACTGCTTGAGGAAAAAAGCTCACGCCTGGCGGAACAGTTTCGTCAGGCCAAAGAGGACGCGGAGCAGGCACTGCTGGATAAAAATCAGTTTCTGACCACCGCCAGCCACGATCTGCGCCAGCCCGTACACGCTATGGGCTTTCTGATCGAAGCCATCCTCCACCGAAACCGGGACGACAGCCTGACGCCACAGCTTCTTGACCTGCAGCAGAGCGTTCGCTCGGTACATTTAATGCTTAACTCTCTGCTCGATCTCAGCAAAATAGAATCCGGGAATGTCCTCTCTGTCCCGACCAAAGTGGATATCGGTGCTCTGCTCGACTCGGTCATCACGCTGTTTCGCGAAGAGGCCAACAGCCGCGCGCTTAGGCTGTGCATCCGGCGGCCTAAACGCCGTATCTACGTGATGGGCGATTCGCTGCTGGTGCGACAGTCCCTGATTAACCTGATTCAAAACGCCCTTCGTTACACGCTCCAGGGCGGGGTGCTGGTCGCCATCCGACCGCGCGGTGACGAGTGTATGGTGGAGGTGTGGGACACGGGAGTCGGTATCGCCGATGAAGAGAAGGGCAAAATCTTCTCACCTTACTACCGCCCCGAGCTGGCATGGAAGATCGACAGCGCCGGACACGGGCTGGGACTGGCCGTAGTGGCCCGTTGTGCCAAGCTGATGAAGGTGAAATACGGGATGCAATCCATTGAAGGTAAAGGCTCACGCTTCTGGATGCGCTTCACCCAATATGCTGGCGAAGATAGCGCCCTGGATATCCCGCCCGCCGCTGACAACACCGCCACGCCGGTACGCTATGCGCCCCTGCACGGTTCCTGCCTGGTCGTCGATGACGACCCGCTGGTGACGTCTGCCTGGGAGAGCCTGATGAGCGTCTGGGGAATCGATGTACGCTGTGCGGCCTCCGCTGAAGAAGCGTTTGCCATCATCGACGACGGCTTTACGCCGTTCGCCGTGCTGTGCGACCAGCGTCTGCGATCCGGCGAAAGCGGCTTCGATATCCTGAAAGCGCTTTTTGACCGTCTGCCGGATATGAGCGGCGCGATAGTCAGTGGCGAATTTAATTCACCGGTTCTGCTGGAGGCGGAGCAGGAAGGGTATCTGGTGCTGCGCAAGCCTCTTGAGCCGGCTAATCTGCATGCGCTGCTGACGCAGTGGTCGGGGAGTCGTTAAGGGAATGCAGAAGTAGTGATTCTGGCGGGCTCAGAATGCAAAAACGGACCTCCGTGGAGGTCCGTTAATATAAATTTTGGTGCCCGGACTCGGGAACATATCCACGATTAACATGCTGTTTATTATTGGTTTTGTTGATATTTCTCGCAAACAGCGCCCCCACGAAGGCCCCATAAAAATTCACTTTGGTTTTGTGAGGGTTATCACGAAAAATCATTATTTAGCGAATTAGGCTTCGTTATGTGTGGAGTCAGGTCCACACATAACGGTCTGAGGTCCACATATAGTGGATGGAACTCCACACATAACGCCCGGAACTCCACGCATAGCGGCGCTAAAAAATCCATGCTGCATTGCGCAGGCAAACTCTATCCCCCTTCGCATTGAACATCTTTCAAACTTACATTTGATATGTTGGAATAACGGTTTTTGAGATAATTAGAAACGGTGCTCTTTCTAATCTGTGGATTATATTAATATTTTTGCTATACTTTTGAGATATCTCCATACACCAGTTGAGATAACTAAACATCATGGCTCAATTCAATCACTTTGAACTCTCCCTTCTGAACCCCAGCTTTGACTCCCCTTTGGTCGACGCGTTGACGGAGCTGGAGCTACTCCGGCACCTGCGGCTGGAAACCGACGTTCATCCTATCCTGTTTGCGCAGTTGAAGGCCGTATTCCACATGCTGGAGAGTCTTGGTTCTGCAAGAATTGAGGGAAACCACACCACGCTTGCCGACTATGTTGAAAGCAAGGTTGAAGGAACGCAGAGTTCGACGGATCAGCTCAAAGAAATCAACAATATTGAAGCCGCGATGGAGTACATCGACGGATATCTGAGCAACGGCGATGAGATAACGGAATATTTTATCCGCGAGTTGCATAGTCTGGCGGTAGCCGGATTGCAACAGGAAGGCGACAGAACGCCCGGTGCATATCGGCAACATAACGTCAGCATCGCTCAGTCTGACCATTTGCCGCCGGACCACATCCGCGTCCCTGATTATATGGCGGAACTGACCTCCTTTATTAACCGCGCCGATAAGCCAAAGTATGACTTGATGAAGATTGCGCTGGTACATCATCGTTTCGGCTGGATACATCCCTTTGGCAACGGTAATGGCAGAACGGTCAGATTGCTGACCTATGCGTTGCTTATCAAGTATGGTTTTAACGTTCAGACAGGTGGTCGGGTTCTCAATCCGACAGCCGTATTCTGTAACGATCGGGAACGCTATTACGCCATGCTTTCGTTAGCCGATAAGGGAACAGAGCAGGGGCTGGAAGAATGGTGCTTATATGTGCTTTCGGGGATCTCCTCTGAGCTGAAGAAAGTCGATCAACTGACGAACCACGCTTTCCTGAGCGAAAAGATCCTGTATCCGGCCATCGATTTTTCGTCGGAAAGAGGGTTGATAAATCCGCTGGAATCAAAGGTTCTGAAACGTGCGGTTGAACTGGGGACGATAAAAGCGGGCGATCTACGTGCTGTGTTGCCTGATCTGAAACCGACGCAGGTGACTTACCAGCTTGGTAAACTAATTGAACGGGGACTGCTCCAGCCTGTAGAAGAAGGGGCGCGTACCTATACGGCGAAATTTTCTAATTCGTATCTGATACGTGGAGTGATTAAGGTTCTGCGGGAAGAAGGGTTTATTCCTGATTTGTGATATCAAAAATATATTAGTGGATTATTTACACTTTTATATGGTTATTTTTGATGAAACATAGCAGCTATTAATATAGCTGCTATACATCTGATTTTTTTTGGGGAAAATTTAACTTTAATTAGAAGCTTCATTTGCCATAGTTGAGTTGACCCCGAGTGATTCTTTTGTTTTAACGTCATTTATTAGTTTGTTCATATAGCTAATATCAAGAAAATGGCCCTGTGCAAATGAACTGAAAATTGAAAAAATAAATGAAATAAATCCTTGAGGGTATATACGGTCATCAACAATAAGCTTAGTAAATGTTACTAAACGTTCCTCTGCGGTACGTCCATCGGAAGCATTAACGACACCTTGGCAACAAGTATTGAATAATACAATTATAGCGTTATCCAGAGATAATGGTCTTCTTTTCTTATAATGGTTGATATAAACAGAAAATAATGGCAAAGAGACAGCATGAGTAAACAATGAACATAAGCTATTAAAGTTATTAAATGGATTGGCGTGTATTTGAAATATTTTAGTCACTAAAGTGACATGTTGTTCATCATCTGAATTTGCCAATGCAATACAATCCTTGTAGCTTATATACATAGGAAGATAAGTTTCTACATGACATTGGAAATTTTTTAACCTTATAGGTAGCGGTAGATGCTCTAAGAGATGGGATGTAAACACTATCGAATTTACTATCTTTATTTCAGAGTCTAAAGACTTTGTCAGGGCACTAAAGGAGTCATCAATAATAAAATATGGTGTTTTTGTGAACAGAACATATTTCATTGTAGAATAGACAGATGCGTCTAAAAACTCTTTTACATTTAATAAAGTATCTGGCGTATCCGCTACCGGAACTGAGTGAACTTCGCAGTAGTCAACTAAGTTATTCAGGGAGTCACGAATGGATGCTGTTGAACTTTGAATGTCTTCTGCCGTTATCCTAAAAAGATGATCATCGCGCACACCGATAGATAGATAAGAAGGATTTTCAACTTCAGTTAACCAATTATCAATGCAAGTTTTAGTCTCATTTGTGATTATTAGTTTGGATCTACTTTTGCGTAATGTTATGTCTGAATGCGTTAAAGCGAAATAAATGATACCATGAATATCAGTAATAAATTGTTCTGGATGATCGACTTCACCCTCGGGTAATGATAAAGATTTATTGACTCTCTGAGAGGTTAGTAGCTTCAAAATAGATTTTACAGGTTTTCCTTTTTCAAGTTCATTAGCTTTAAGATATAAAGGCACATTCTGACAATTGATAATATGTTCTTCTCTTGATTGATGATCATATTGCGAAAATTCGTCTTTTATTTTTTGAAACATTAACTCTGGGTCTGAAGGAACTTCTATCTTTTTTATCGGGAAGTTAATGTCTGGTTTTTCAGAGACAATATTTAGTGCATATCTGAAAATAACATGATAAGGATTTAATTCTTCTATTATTTTTACTCTATCCATGACATAAACATCTTCCTCATTTATAGCTAAATTAGCAAGAAGATCTCCATATTCAGTGTGAGCAGATAATAAGGCACCTTGTTCTTTATCAGGTGTTATATCAAGAATAACTTTCTCTTCTTCCACTCCATTACGGATCAGTTTTATAGCTCTTATAACTTTATCTGGATATTGCGTGTTTAATTCATTAGCTTTTTTAGCTTGATAACCTGTTAAAGATGAAAAATGTGTTTGTAAAAGAATAGATGCAAATTTTTGTGGCGAGCTAATAAATTTCTCTGAAATTATTTTTTCTGAAAAATGAGGATCTACTTTATTTGAGATAAGTCTCAATAATGACAAGGTATGAGTATCGAAAGATGAGAAAACAGTTTTCGGTATTCTTTCTAGAATAGTAATGGCTGTAGCTGGAGCAGTTTTTAAGGTACAACGAATCAGTAGAAGCCAAGGGTATGAATTATCATCATTTTTCTTAATAGCCTCTTCTAGGGCTATTATTGCCTGAGGCCAACTGTTATATGCAATATCTATTCTGGCCTGAAGGAGCCATGTGTAGTGATCCCATAATGTTTTATCTATCCTGCTCAGGCATTCTGTTAATGTAGTTAGCTTTTCTGCACGAATAAGTGACTCAAAATAGGCTATAACTAAGCGTGACGGCCATAAATTTTCAGGTAAACGAGGTTCGAGAAGATCACAGCTCTCTTTAGCAAGATCTAACCAGAGTAGATCATCACATAAATTAACTAAGCCATTGCCGGAAAGAGATGTTTTATCTTTATGTGCTAATGGAATGAAAATAGCAAGATCTTCTTTGATTCTATTTTTATTAATGTGATCATTACTATCATTTAATAATAGTTTAGCTTTTAACGAGATAAGTTGATAGTTGAAAGGCAAGTTTTTAATATAATCATCTTGTTTTAAATCAGTATTTAGAATAAGTTGCTTTATATTTTCCTTAATATACGTTCCTTTTGCAGCGGCCTCTAATAATACAATCAGAGAGCCTGATGTTAACTCATCATCTTCTTTAATATCACGTAAAGTGAGAGGAGCTGTTTCATCGAAAGAGAATAGCATATCAACAAAGTCAGTAACAGATTGGTTAATGGCTGATATTTTATCCTTATATTTAGCTATTGTTTGAATAAGTTGATAATGATTTGCTTTAACAAGCATAACTAAATTACTTAAAGAATAAAGCAACCATTTGTTCTCTGGATATGCTTCTAAGAATGTGATTGTGTCATTTATGCAGCTAATTACTTGATCATAGACATCTTTATCCAGAGATAGTAAATCTATATTGTGATATTTTTCTGCAAGTTCCAGTACGGTAATATAATTAAGCAGAATAGAGTTTATAGGTGTTGGTACTCTTTCAACTAAGATCGTTGCAAAATTTTTTGCTGATATTTGATTTTTTACCCGGCTGGCACCTATAGATATTGCATAAAGTTCATCTACACTAACGAGAGGCTGGTTCTCATTCCAGAAATCGTTAATTTCATCTTCAGTTGCAAGGCACTGAAGATAAAACATGTGTGAGTATTTTTTCTTTGGAGACTGTGAGTATATGGCTATAGCATTTTCATGATTGTTATTTTTAAACTCTATAAGCATAATAACAGAAAAAACAACGTCTCTTAGTTTATCTGATAAATCATCTTCTTTGGCAAGAGTATACAGTTCATCAATTCCAGAGGTTAAAACATTTTCTGATGCAAGAATTGCTGTATTTAATACATCTACAAATTTTCTGGCGACAGGTGTGGCAGGTAATTTTTTTATAGCGTCTATAATGGTCTTGGCCGTGGCTATATCGCTGTTACGTATCTTTCTAAATATGTCCTCTGCAATAGGGAATAGGTTTTCGGGGGTAAGTTCTGATGGGTATGTTATTTTATTACCAAGGACAATGTCACCAGAACCGTAATGTGGAGAGCGCAATTCATTATTCATTTCTGATGACCTTACTTTTAGTTATTGATGATTTTATTACCATGCACGATATCACCGCTACCATGATGAGTACTAACATGGTTAATAGTCTGCGGTGCAGTTTTAATCTCCATTAATAGCCTCAATAACTCAGGATCGTTATCAATTCTGGTTTTTATTGCTTTTCCACTTAAATCATCATTTATGCCCAGTTGAGTAATTTTATCCGCCATTATTTGCGCAGTATTATCGTCAATCAGCCAGTTTCTAAGAGTATCTTTTAACCAGACCGCACTAATCGTTACGCCAGATTTTAATCCGTCATAAAGTAATCCCGACAAAATGGTACTTGTTAGAAAATCCATAGTCATTTCTCTTTCTCTATAGTTAATCATATAGATAACTATACATGAAGTGTATCTTCGAGTACCAGAGCCTGACCGTACAGAAAGTATGGATGAGATGAGTTCTTGCTGCTGCTAACTAAACGCGGTATCGTTTGCGAGCACCCGCAAATTCAGGTGCCGCGATTGGTCTCCTGAAGATATTCCTTACTGGCGACATATGACGCGCTTTATGTCGTTCATCCGACTACATCTCAATGGTGGGCCGGGCGGAGGCGTCGCAAAACGCGCCGGTGTCCAGTAAGGCCGGTAAGACCAACTCAGTTCGGTGCCACCACTCGTAAGGTTGGTCTCTGCGGTGGTGGTTAAAACAATCACTTATTGGAGGCTGCCATTATGGCTAAAATCCCCGCTCAAACAAATTCGTTACTTGCCGTCCCTTCAACGCTGTTACGGACTTCACCGTCCTCGCCAGCTACTGCGAAAAGTTCGCCTAAACCCTGATTGAAAGTAAAGATCTGACATTAAAAATGGCGCTTAGCGGCAGACTCAACGCTTGTCTAATGCTGCTCCAGCACACGCCGTTTGAACCTTTCCTTCCCCATCTTGTTGTAAGCCTGACCGTTGCTACCCTCTCGGCAAACGTCCCCAATTGGGCCTAAATACACAGAGCTTTGTCACCACAGCCTTGCCCTGACGCAGATGCTGGCGGAGCAGAGGTTTTCCTAAGAAACAGAGAAATTCCTTAACTGGCTGCTGTATGACCTGATCAACTACTTCGCGGCGGAAATGAAAGCCTCACGCTGACTACGTACCGCCGATGGTTAGAAGTTTATGATGGGGAGGCGGCATGATCATAATGCAACCAGACAGGTATTCCGCCGGTATTATTGCGGCACTGAAAAAGCGCGGAATGTCGCTTTCTGCCGTTTCTCGAAACTTAGGGCTGGCATCATCCACTCTGGTAAACGCGTTTACCCATAGCTTGCCCAAAGCTGAATGGCTGATCGCCGAAGCGCTAGGCGTTGTGCCAGAGCAAATCTAGCCCTTCCGTTACCGTAAGTCTGAAAATGACTAAATCGTCTCTCCCGATCTTCTAATGGCTTTGCTTTTAGACGATCGGGAGAAGACAAGCGAAACGCTGCAGTCCTGGCTCGTAAAATTCTTTTATAAAGAAAGAACCGTTTTTCCTTTCTTTACCATTGGTACTGGCATAGTTTCCCTCCTGCTCCATGCTGTTATTGATAGCGCTCAACGCTTCGCGACATGAATGAAGCGCCTGCTATCAGCGATTTGCTGTATGAAGCCGTGGGATATTACGCCGAAGCGCTATAAGCTCCGCGTTGTCTAAGAACAAAAGAGGGGAAGCATTGAACAACTGGACTAGTCAAAAAAGCAAAAACCCGCCTTTTGGGCGGGTTCTTTAAATAGTGGTGCCCGGACTCGGAATCGAACCAAGGACACGGGGATTTTCAATCCCCTGCTCTACCGACTGAGCTATCCGGGCAACGGGGCGCATTAAACCCGATCCTCCCTTCGACGTCAACGAAATTTGTTGTTTTCGTTGCAGACTGCACACTCTCTCACCATTTCGTCGCAAACTTAAGCGAAAAAGTGCGTCCAGAGCGCGGAAAGCGGCATCGCGAGCAGCAGGGCTGGGAGCATGTTCACCACTGCAAACATCTTGATGCCACAGATGCGCAGCCCTGTCGCCAGCAGCAGCAGGCCGCCGACGGCGGTAAAGTCCGCCATCATCGCAGGCGTCGTCAGCGGCAGGATCAGCGTGGCGCAGGTGGCCAGCGCCAGCTGTATAAGCAGCATCGGTACACAAATCGCCGCCACGGCGATGCCGAGGGTGGTGGCAAAGATGGTGGCAGTAAAGAAATCCAGAAACGCTTTCGCAATCAGTATGCTGGGATCGCCGGTCATCCCTTCCTGCATCGAACCGAATATCCCCGTGCCGCTGGCGCAGAACAGAATAATGATCGCAACGTAGTTCTGAATAAACGACTCGTGCGTGCCGTGCTTTGCCTTGCCCGGTCGGGCAATCAGATTTTTGGCTTTGCCTACCGCGTGATTAATGCCTTTTTCCAGATAGCAAAACTCGCCGATCAGCGCGCCGAGCAGTGTCGCCAGTACCATCACCGGCAGGTTGGCGCATTTCACCACTAAAAGGATACCAATCCCTAACGACGCCAGGCCAAAAATGGAGGGCATGGAGACGCGAATACGCTCCGGCAACCGCTGGCTTAATACTGCCCCAAGTACACCGCCCAGCAATACGGCTCCCGCATTGATAAAGGGTCCAATCACCACGTCTAACTCCTGTTATTTAAGCATTGGCATTGCATGATTATGGCACGTCCGTCCCTGATTATGCTTAGCTTTGGGAGGCGTAACGCATACTGATTCCTTCTTGCACCTGAAAATAAAAGGTGACATGATTGCGCGAATTTTCTCCTTCCTGTCTCACCGTTCGGTGAGGGTATTTGCGCTTATGAAAACCATGAAAATTGCCGTCAGCCGTGAGCTGATATCCAAAGTTTCTACGCATCGCGAAAAGGTTATGCTGGATAACACCGATTTCACCGATGTGGCGGCAGTCGTCATTACGGTTGTTGAAAGCTACAGCGGCATTCTTGCGTTGCTGAAGCGTACGGGCTTTCAGCTACCGGTATTTATGTTCTCAACAGAGCCAGGAGAGGTGCCAGAGGGTGTCACGGCGATCATCTCGGGTAAAGCACAAGAATTGCTGGAACTGGAATCTGCCGCCTGCCGGTATGAAGAGAACCTGCTGCCACCCTTTTTTGACACCCTGAGCCAGTATGTGGCGATGGGACACAGCACCTTTGCCTGTCCGGGTCACCAGCACGGCGCCTTTTTCAAAAAACATCCCGCCGGGCGGCAGTTTTACGACTTCTTCGGTGAAAACGTGTTTCGTGCCGATATGTGCAATGCCGACGTGAAGCTCGGTGATTTGCTGATCCACGAAGGTTCTGCCAAGCACGCGCAAAAGTTCGCGGCGAAAGTGTTCAACGCGGATAAAACCTACTTCGTGCTGAACGGCACGTCGGCGGCCAATAAAGTGGTGACCAATGCGCTGCTGACCCGTGGCGATCTGGTGCTGTTCGATCGTAACAACCATAAGTCCAACCATCATGGGGCGCTGATCCAGGCCGGGGCAACGCCTGTCTATCTTGAGGCAGCCCGTAATCCGTTTGGTTTTATCGGCGGGATCGATGAACACTGCTTTGATGAGGCCTGGCTGCGGGAACTGATCCGTGACGTCGCGCCGCAGAAAGCCGCCGAGGCGCGCCCGTTCCGTCTGGCGATCATTCAGCTCGGCACCTACGACGGCACGATCTACAACGCCCGTCAGGTGATCGACAAGATCGGTCACCTTTGCGACTACATCCTCTTTGACTCCGCCTGGGTCGGCTACGAGCAATTTATCCCGATGATGGCGGAAACGTCTCCGCTTCTGCTGGAACTGAACGAGAACGATCCGGGAATTTTCGTGACCCAGTCGGTCCACAAACAGCAGGCCGGGTTCTCGCAAACCTCACAGATCCATAAAAAGGATAACCATATTCGCGGTCAGTCGCGCTTCTGCCCGCACAAGCGGCTGAACAATGCGTTCATGCTGCATGCCTCCACCAGCCCGTTTTACCCGCTGTTTGCGGCGCTGGACGTGAACGCCAAGATCCACGAGGGTGAGAGCGGACGCAGGTTGTGGGCTGAGTGCGTCGAGCTGGGCATTGAAGCGCGCAAAGCCATTATCGCCAACTGCAATATGATCAAACCCTTTATCCCACCGGTGGTGGCGGGGCGGCCATGGCAGGATCACCCCACGCAGGCTATCGCCAGCGAGCGTCGCTTCTTTAGTTTTGAACCGGGTGCAAAATGGCACGGTTTTGAAGGCTATGCCCGCGAGCAGTATTTCGTCGATCCGTGCAAGCTGCTACTGACCACGCCGGGCATTGATGCGGAAACAGGGCACTATACCGATTTCGGCATTCCGGCGACCATTCTCGCCCACTACCTGCGCGAAAACGGCATTGTGCCGGAGAAGTGCGATCTCAACTCCATCCTGTTCCTGCTGACGCCAGCCGAGAGCGCGGAGAAGCTAATGCAGCTGGTGGCGATGCTGGGGCAGTTTGAACAGCATATTGAAGACGATACGCCGCTCGTGGATGTGCTGCCGACCATCTATCAGAAATACCCGGTGCGTTACCGCGACTATACGATCCGTCAGCTGTGCCAGGAGATGCACGATCTCTACGTCAGCTTTAACGTGAAGGATTTACAGAAGGCGATGTTCCGCCAGGAGAGCCTGCCTGCCGTGGTGATGAACCCGCAGGATGCCAACCAGGAGTACATTCGCGGGAACGTCGAACTGGTGCGTATTCGTGACGCCGAAGGACGCATTGCCGCCGAAGGTGCGCTGCCATACCCGCCGGGCGTGCTGTGCGTGGTACCGGGGGAAGTCTGGGGTGGAGCAGTACAGCGCTACTTCCTGGCGCTGGAAGAGGGCATTAATATGCTGCCGGGTTTCTCGCCAGAGTTGCAGGGCGTTTACAGCGAGAAGGATGCCGACGGGATCAAGCGACTGTATGGGTACGTGTTAAAGTAGGGCCCCTCACCCTAACCCTCTCCCCAAAGGGGAGAGGGGATTGCACGGAGCCGTCTTTTCACCCTCGCCCCTTTGGGGAGAGGGCCGGGGTGAGGGGAGTTAAGTCGCACTACGCCTGTACATCCTTCTCGGATGCCCAATCTTCCCGTACAGCATCTCCACCGTCAGAAAACCCACCTCCACGCAGTGTTCCAGATAGCGCCGGGTGGTGGTTTTACTCAGGCCCGTCTCGCTCACCACCTCATCCACCGTAAAGCAGTGCGCCGCCTTGTTGTTAAACAACGTTTGCACCCGCGCCAGCGTGTTCTCCTCTATCCCTTTGCTGCCGTTGTCCAGTCGATAATTTTTCGCCTGTAGCTGATAGAGTGAATCCACGTTCTGCTGGTCGACAATCTTCCAGACGCGCTGCTGTTCGGCAAACTGCACAAAACGTTCCAGCGACTGGCTCAGGCGCTTCCAGGAAACCGGCTTGAGGATGTAGTCGAACGCGCCGTTACGAATCGCCTGGCTACAGGTGTCCATATCGCTGGCGGCGGTGATGAAAATCACCGAGCAGTTGGCGCGGGTGAGCATCGGGTTGCTGATAAGGGTGATGCCTTTGCCGTCCGGCAGATAGTTATCCAGCAGCATCAGCTTCGGCTGTTTGCTCTCCAGTTGTACCTGCGCGTCGGCCAGTGACGCGGCAATCCCCACCAGCCTCAGGCGCGGATGTTTACCGATAAGCTCCGCGTGCAGTTGCGCCAGTTCGTTCTCGTCTTCAACAATCAGTACGTCGATAAGTTCATGTTGCATAGTCGGTATCTTCCAGTTCCTGTACGGGGTGCCGGACCGTTCCCGTGGCGGGAATAAACAGTGAGAAAATGGCACCGCGTGGGGTGTTATCGGCAACTTCAATTGCACCGCCAGCCTGCGTGACGTAGCTTTCAATCAGATACAGGCCAATACCGTGATCGCCGCGCGTTTTGGTAGTGATGCCGCGCTCAAAGATCCGGTCGCGGATCTCCGGTGTGATGCCGACGCCCTGGTCGGCGACTTCAATAATCAGTTCCTGCTCGTTCAACTTTATTAGCACGTCTACCGGGGCATGCGGGAGCGGGGCGCGCTGGGTCGCTTCGATGGCGTTATCCAGCAAGTTCCCGATGATCGAGACTAGTTCCGATTCGAGCAGCGGCAGGAAGGGTTTGTCCACCCGGCAGGCCGGATCGAAGCTCAGCTCAACGCCTTTTTCACGCGCGCGGGCGGCCTTTCCAAGCAGCAAACCGCACAGCGTCGGGGAGCTAAAGCGGGACGAGATAAAGTCCAGCAGCTCCTGAGCGTGTTCCGACTGCGCCTGTATGTAGCGGATCGCCTCGTCATAACGGCCCATATGCAGCAGGCCGGACAGCGTGGTCATGCGGTTCAGCTGTTCATGGCGCATGATGCGCAGGTTATCAACATAGCGCTTCACCTGGCTGAGCTGGGCGCTGAGCGAGTCGATCTCGTTGCGATCGCGAAAGGTGATCACCCAGCCCTGCAACGCATCTTCCAGCATGATCCGCACCCGGCTGGCAATGACCGTGAGATCGTTAAAGCGACAGATCTCATCGTGGGTGTCTTTCGCAAGCATGGTTTGCGCGTTAAAGAACGGGACGGGCGCGATCACCTGGCTGATGAGTTGACCCCGCAGTTCGCGGGCGGGCTGGCGTAAGCCTAATAATTTACGCGCCGCCTGGTTAATCACCTCAATGCGGAGATCGTCGTCGATGGCAATCACCCCTTCATAAATGGATTCCATCATCGCCTTTTGCTGACGCACCAGCAGGCCGATTTCGCGCGGCTCCAGAGAGAATATCTGCTTCTTGATGCTGCGGGTGAAGAACCAGGAGAAAATAAACAGGGCGATAAGCAGCAGCACGGCGGCAATCAGGATATTAACCACCTTGCTGACGGTGATGGTGTCCAGATAGCTTGTGAGATAGCCTACCGAAACAATCCCCACCACCTGCCCGGCATCATTAAAAATGGGCGCTTTGCTGCGCAGCGAAATGCCTAACCCGCCCTTGCGGATGGTGATGGTGCTTTTGCCGTGTAATACCTCATCGTTGTCTCCGCCAACCAGCGTTTTGCCTACCCGGTCGGCAAACACGGAATGGAAAAGATGCAGCCCTTTATTGTCACCAATCACAATAAAACTGGCGTCGCTGCGGGCAGCTATTTTCTGCATAAAGTCATGGATGCCCTGGATATCCTTTTGTTCGACTTCTTTTCGCAGAGAAGGAATAAGCGCAATTTCTTCGGCCTGTATTTTTGCGCGCGCGCTCATTTCCTGATAAAGCTGCCTGCCGACATCGACATAATAATATCCGCCCAGTAATGCGAACAGCACTGAGAAAAAGGCGACCAGCGAAATAAACAGCTTGATCTGAAACGATACTTTCATAACTATCACGCGAGATATCAACAGGTCGGCTGAATATATCATCTTTTAAGGCCAGGATGCCCGCTTTGCCGAAAACTTGTGATCCCTTGCACAGCGCAGCCTGTAAAAGATTTTTCCGAAAGTCTCATCCTCTTAAGGTTAAATGAATAAATGTTATTTCTTTGTTCAGTTAAGAAAAGAAACCATAAAAACCACGGCAATAAATAAGGCATAAATCACATTAAATAAAAGAAACCATTAAAACCATAGCGGCCATTAAAACTTCGCTTTTAATATGCCATTCCTCACATAAAGTAAGCCTTTGTGACTCTAAGCTGGACGCACAAAATAACTAAGGGGCTTATTATGAGCACAACTGACGATTCATTCTCTGTTACCCACGACCCGATTGATATTCAGCGGCCATCGCTCAAAGAGCGCTGGTGGCATATTATGGATACCTGGAAAATCGGCATTATTCCTCTGCCACTGTTCGTTCTGGCGGGCGCGCTGATTGCGATAGATTGCCTGGGCGGAAAACTGCCGAGCGACATCGTAGTCATGGTGGCCACGCTGGCCTTCTTCGGCTTTGCCTGCGGTGAGTTCGGCAAACGCCTGCCGATTGTCGGCAAGCTCGGCGCGGCGGCAATTTGCGCCACCTTTATCCCTTCCGCGTTGGTCTATTACGGCCTGCTGCCGGACGTGGTGGTCGAGTCCACGACCAAATTCTATAAATCCACCAATATTCTCTACCTCTATATCTGCTGCATTATTGTCGGCAGCATCATGAGCATGAACCGCACCGTGCTGATCCAGGGCTTCCTGCGCATCTTCTTCCCGATGCTGTGCGGTGAAATCGTCGGCATGATTGTCGGCATGGGCGTTGGACTGGCGCTGGGCCTCGAGCCGTTCCAGATCTTCTTCTTTATCATTCTGCCGATCATGGCGGGCGGCGTCGGGGAAGGGGCGATCCCGCTCTCTATCGGCTATGCCACCCTGCTGCACATGGATCAGGGCGTGGCGCTCGGCCGCGTGCTGCCGATGGTAATGCTCGGCGGCCTGACGGCGATCATCATCTCCGGTTGCCTCAACCAGCTCGGGAAACGCTACCCGCACCTGACCGGTGAAGGCCAGCTGATGCCTAACCGCGCCAACGCCGATGCCACCGTCTCTCAACCCGCGTTCTCCGGCAAAGCGGATGTGACCACCATCGCCTCCGGCGCGCTGCTGGCGGTGCTGCTGTACATGCTGGGCATGCTCGGCCACAAGCTGATTGGTCTGCCAGCGCCGGTGGGTATGCTGTTTATGGCGGTGCTGGTGAAGCTCTGCAATGGCGCCTCTCCGCGTCTGCTGGAGGGTTCTCAGGTGGTGTACAAATTCTTCCAGACCTCCGTGACCTACCCGATTCTCTTCGCCGTTGGAGTGGCGATTACCCCATGGCATGAACTGGTGGCGGCGTTCACCGTCAGCAACCTGCTGGTGATTATCAGCACCGTTTCCGCGCTGGTGGCAACCGGATTCTTCGTTGGCAAAAAGATTGGTATGCACCCGATTGATGTCGCCATCGTCTCCTGCTGTCAGAGCGGGCAGGGCGGTACCGGTGACGTGGCGATCCTGACCGCAGGCAACCGCATGAGCCTGATGCCATTCGCCCAGATTGCTACCCGTATCGGCGGGGCGATTAACGTCTCTGTCTCACTGCTGATTCTGGGCAACTTCCTCGTTTAAGTTTTCAGGAAAGAACAATGAAACTCGCAAGCTTTTTATACCAGGGTAAACGCAGCTACGGCATCGTTCAGGCCGAGGGCGTGATTGATTTAGGCCGCCGCCTGGGCGACCGCTATGGCGACCTTAAAGCGCTGTTGCAGGGGAACGGGCTGGCGCAGGCCACCCGTTTTCTGAACGACGCGGTGGATGTACCGCTGAACGCCATCACCTTCTTACCGGTGATTGTCCAGCCGGAAAAAATTCTCTGCGTGGGCATGAACTATGCCGACAAGCGCAAGGAGTTTGACCAGCACAACCCGGCCCCGACCCTGTTTGTCCGCTTCCCGGATTCACAGACCGGCCACAACGAGCCGGTGCTGAAGCCGCGCCACTCCAGCGAGTTCGACTACGAAGGCGAGCTGGCGGTGATCATCGGCAAAGGCGGGGAGAACATCAGCCGCGACGACGCCCTGCGCCACGTGGCGGGCTACAGCTGCTACATGGACGGCTCCGCCCGCGACTGGCAGCACACCTGGTTCACCGCCGGGAAAAACTGGCGGCAGACCGGGGCGTTCGGCCCGTGGATGGCGACGGCGGATGAGATCCCGGACCCGCACAGCCTGGCGATCCGCACCTGGCTGAACGGCCGCATGGTGCAGGAGGACAACACCAGCAGCATGATCCACAAGGTGGCGGAGCTGATCGAGTACATCAGCACCTTCACCCGTCTCAGCCCGGGCGACGTGATCATCACCGGCTCGCCTGGCGGGGTGGGTAAAAAGCGCAACCCGCCACTGTTTATGAAGGAGGGGGATCGCATTGAGGTAGAGATCGAGCATATCGGTCATCTGAGCAACGTGATCGTGGAAGCGCCAGCCGTCGGGCTCGCGGCAGCACACTGAGTAAGGCGGCAGCATGCATTCGCAACCCATTGATTTTCGCCACACCGTTGTGGCGAAACACCCGGAACGCTTAAGCCAGATCCGCTACCTGCTGGCAGACAGCGGCCTTGGCCTGGACAACGACATCACGCTGTTTGTTGAAGCCTGGTCCGGCGCGCAGCTGGTGGGTTGCGCCGGACTTGCTGCCAACGTCATCAAGTGCGTGGCGGTCAACGAGCAGCTTCGTGGGGAAAACCTCAGCGCGCGTCTGCTGGCAGAGGTGGAAAATGCGGCGCTGGAGCGCGGCCATTTTCACCTCTTCCTCTGCACCCGTCCGTGCAATAAGGAGCGCTTTGGCCGCAGCGGTTTCTGGCCGGTTGCCCAGAGCGGGAACAACGCGGTGCTAATGGAGAACACTCCGCAAGGGATCGTGCGCTACTGCCGATCCCTGCGCGCTAGCCGCAAGTGTGGGGAGAAGATTGGTGCCATCGTGATGAACGCCAACCCGTTCACCCTCGGTCACCGTCATCTGGTGGAGCAGGCGGCGGCGCAGTGCGATGCCCTACATCTGTTCGTGGTGCGTGAAGACGCCTCGTTCTTCCCGTTCAGCGCGCGCCTTGAGATGGTGCGTGCGGGCGTGGCGCATCTGCCGAACGTGGTGGTGCATGAAGGCTCGCAGTACATCATCTCCCGCGCCACGTTTCCGGCCTACTTCCTGAAGGAGACCGGCAAAGTGCAGCAGGCGTGGAGCGAGATCGACGTGCTGATCTTCCGGGACTTTATCGCCCCGGCGCTGGGCATCACGCACCGCTTCATCGGCTCGGAGCCGTTCTGCGATATCACCCGCCAGTACAACCAGACGCTGCACGACCTGCTGGCCTCGCACATCGACGTGGTGGAAATGCCGCGCATCAAAGCCACCGGCAACGCTATTTCGGCCTCGGAAGTGCGCCGATTACTCAAGACACAGCAGTTTTCCCGGATCCGGGAGATTGTTCCGGACTCCACCTTCGCGCACCTCGAAGCACATTATCGTGCGAGTGCGGAAGTCGCATAACTATCAGGAATTTATCATGAATATTGTAAGGGAGGCGCTGGCCGGAACGCAGGAGTCCAGCGACCTGATGGTGAAAATCGCCCCCGCTCACGGTGAGCTGGAGATTGTCATCCACAGTGAAGTGATTAAGCAGTTTGGCGAGCAAATACGCCAGGTGGTCAACGACACATTGCGCGCCATGAACGTGCACCAGGGATTAATCATTATTGAAGACAAAGGGGCGCTGGACTGTGTGATCCGCGCCCGCCTGCAAAGCGCGCTTCTGCGTGCCGCCGATGAACAGGCCATCAACTGGGGGGCGCTGAAATGAGTAAACTCCGCCGCAGTATGCTGTTCCTGCCGGGCGCCAATGCCGCCATGCTCTCCACCGCCTTTATCTACCGCCCCGACTCCATCATGTTTGACCTTGAGGACGCCGTGGCCCTGCGCGAGAAAGACACCGCACGCATGCTGGTGTTCCACGCGTTGCAGCACCCGATGTATCAGGATATCGAAACCGTGGTGCGTATTAACCCGCTGAGCACGCCGTTTGGCCTGCTGGATCTGGAGGCCGCCGTGCGCGCGGGCGTAGACGTGATTCGCCTGCCAAAAACCGACACCCCGGACGATATCTACGAGCTGGAAGGCCACCTGGAGCGCATTGAGCAGGAGTGCGGGCGTGAAGTAGGTTCCACCCGCGTGATGGCGGCGATTGAATCGGCCATTGGCGTCATCAACGCCGTGGCGATTGCCCGCAGCTCCCCGCGCCTGATCGGCATCGCGCTGGCCGCCTTTGACTATGTGATGGACATGCAGACCGAGCGCGGCGACGGCACCGAGCTGTTCTACGCCCGCTGCGCCGTGCTGCACGCCGCCCGCGCGGCAGGCATCGACGCCTTCGACGTGGTGTGGTCAGACGTTAATGACGAAGCCGGGTTCCTGCGCGAGGTCGATCTGATCCGCAAGATGGGCTTTAACGGCAAATCGCTGATTAACCCGCGCCAGATTGACCTGCTGCACAACGCCTACGCCCCGACTCAGGAAGAGGTGGAGCACGCCAAACGGGTGATTGAAGCGGCAGATGAGGGCGAGCGTAACGGCCTGGGCGTGGTGTCGCTCAACGGCAAAATGGTGGATGCACCGATTATTAACCACGCGCAGGTGGTGCTGGAGCGCGCGGCGGCCTCCGGCGTGCGTCGGTAAGGATGACATAATGAATCAGACAGAACTTCTCCATGTGAATTTCCCCCATCTGCGGGATCTGAAGCCCTTTGATACCGCCCACAGCGCGACGCCGTGGCTGGCGGACAGCGAGGCGAAACACAACCGTAAGCTTTGCGCCTCCCTCGAAGAAGCCGTCATGCGCAGCGGCTTGCAGGACGGGATGACCATCTCTTTCCACCATGCCTTTCGCGAAGGCGACCGGGTGATCAACACCGTTGTGGCGCTGCTGGCGCGGATGGGTTTTAAAAATTTGACCCTGGCCTCCAGCTCGCTGATGACCTGCAACGACGCGCTGATCGAGCATATTCAAAGCGGCGTGATCGCCCGAATTTACACCTCCGGTATGCGCGGCAGGCTGGCGGAGGCCATCTCCCACGGGCTGATGGACGAGCCGGTACAAATTCACTCCCACGGCGGGCGCGTGAAGCTGCTCCAGGATGGCGAGCTGAATATCGACGTGGCATTTCTTGGCGTGCCGTGCAGCGATGAGTTTGGCAACGCCAACGGCACGCAGGGCAAATCGTGTTGCGGTTCGCTGGGCTACGCCATGGTGGACGCACACTTTGCCCGTAAGGTGGTGCTGCTGACCGAAGAACTGGTGCCGTTCCCGAATATGCCCGCCAGCCTGGTGCAGGATCAGGTGGACTACATCGTGCAGGTGGAGAGCGTGGGCGACCCGGCGAAAATCAGCGTCGGTGCGGCGCGCGTCACCAGCAACCCGCGCGAGCTGATGATTGCCCGCTATGCGGCGGACGTGATTGAGCACTCAGGCTATTTCAAACCAGGTTTCTCGATGCAGACCGGCTCCGGCGCGGCGGCGACCGCCTGCACCCGCTTTATGGAAGAGAAGATGGAGCGCAGCGGCGTGAAGGCGCGCTTCGCCCTTGGCGGTATCACCGGCAGCCTGGTGGATTTGCACGAGAAGGGGCTCATCGAAAAGCTGCTCGACACCCAGTGCTTTGACGGCCAGGCGGCGGCCTCGCTGGCGCGCAACCCGAACCACGTGGAGATCTCCACCAACGTCTACGCCAACCCCGGCAGCAAGGCGGCAAGCTGCGACCAGCTCGACGTGGTGATCCTCAGCGCGCTGGAAATCGACGTCGATTTTAACGTCAACGTCATCACCGGATCCGACGGCGTGATGCGCGGCGCATCCGGCGGGCACTGCGACGTGGCGTCGGCAGCCAACCTGACCATTGTGGTCGCGCCGCTGCTGCGAAGCCGCATCCCGACCGTCGTGAAGCGCGTTACCACGCGCCTCACGCCGGGGGAGAGCATTGACGTGCTGGTCACCGACCACGGTATTGCGGTCAACCCGGCGCGCCCGGAGATCCGCGAACGACTCATGGAAGCAGGCCTGAAGGTTGTAGATATCAACGCGCTCTATGAGCGGGCGATTTCCCTGACCGGCGTACCGAAACCGATTGAGTTCACCGACAAAATTGTCGGGGTGATCCGCTACCGCGACGGCAGCGTGATCGACACCGTTCGACAGGTAAAGGAGTGAATATGACTATTGCGACACCCGTGCGGACGGGTGTCAGCCTGGACGCGCTGCTGGCGGCGAAAGAGCGCCGCGCAGCCCGTCAGGCTGACTGGCTTACGCACCATCAACAACCGGTGATCTCCCTAACGCTGGTCACGCCCGGGCAAATTAAAGACAGCCTGCGCTATCGCAACACCATGGGCGTGGCGTTACAGATGTGCGACCAGCTGCTGTGGGAAAACCGCTGGCAGGTGCTGGACCGCCAGGTGCTCTGGCTACCCACCGGACCTGAAGCGCTGTGGTGCGTCGCGCATCCGGCGGCGGAAATTAAAGCGCACTGTGCTGAACTGGAGCAGACGCACCCGCTCGGCAGACTGTGGGATCTGGATGTGATCTGCCCTGAAAACGGCCACGTTGGCCGTCAGTCGTTGGGTTCACACCTCAGGCGCTGTCTGATTTGCGACGAGCCTGCCCACGCTTGTTCCCGTTCTCGGCACCATCCCGTTGAGCAGGTGGTTTCCCGCGTGGAGAAAATGATAGATGACTGGTTTGCTCGCGACTAAACCGCGCCCGGTTGATGTCCCTGCGCTTGCCGCAGAGGCGCTGTGGCAGGAGCTGGAGCTGACGCCCAAACCGGGGCTGGTGGACAGGCTCAATAACGGCTCACATCGCGATATGGACCATACCTTATTCGTCCACAGCATTGCGGCGATTACGCCGTGGTTTGCCCGTTTTGCGGAACTGGGTGAAGCACATGCGGCCAAACCTGCCGATCAGCAGTTGCGGATTATCCGCCCGATGGGGATGGCCTGCGAGCAGGCGATGTACGCCGCCACGGGCGGGGTGAACACGCACAAGGGCGGGATTTTTGCCCTTGGTTTGCTCTGCTTCGCCGCCGGACGTGTGAAAAATATCTCTGCGGATAGCCTCTGTTGTGAGGTAAGTAACATCTGTCGTGGGCTCGTGGCGCGGGAACTGGGCGGGCGCAGCGGGCAGGCAACGGCGGGAGAGCGACAGTTTCAACAGTACGGTTTAACCGGCGCGCGCGGTGAGGCAGAAAGCGGCTTCAGCACGGTGCGTAAGGCGCTGGCGCAGTGGAAGGGAAACACCCTTCATGACCTGTTATTGCGCCTGATGGCCATCAACCAGGACAGCAATCTCGTTTCGCGCGGCGGCATTGAGGGGCTGCGCTACGTCCAGGGTTATGCGCAGGAGCTGCTGGCGAACGGCTGGGATCAGGATGCGTTACTTAGGATGGATAACGCGTTGATTGAACGAAACCTGAGTCCGGGCGGCAGCGCGGATTTGCTGTCGGTGGGGTGGATGCTGTCTGGAATAAAATAGCCGGGTGGCGCTAACGCTTACCCGGCCTACGGTTTGCGGTTTGTAGGCCCGGTAAGGCGAAGCCGCCACCGGGCACAACAATCAATGCGCGATCGGCTGCGCACCGTGTGGTTCGCGTACGTGCTTGTACTTGAACAGCACGATGAACGCGAAGAACAGCACCAGTGAGTACCCGGCGAAGATCAGCCACACTGGCTGCCAGTTGGTGATGCCGTTGGTGGTATACATCTCAACCACTTTACCGCTCACCACGCCGCCCAGAATACAGCCGAAGCCGTTGGTCATCATCAGGAACATGCCCTGCGCGCTGGCGCGAATTTCAGGTTTCACCTCTTTTTCTACAAACACCGAGCCGGAGATGTTGAAGAAGTCGAAGGCGCAGCCGTAAACAATCATCGACAGAACCAGCAGCACGGTGCCGAACGCGCTTGGGTCGCCGTAGGCGAACAGACCGAAGCGCAACATCCAGGCAGCGATACTGATCAGCATGACGTTCTTGATGCCGTAGCGGCTCAGGAAGAACGGGATGGTCAGGATGAACAGCGTCTCAGAGATCTGCGAGATGGACATCATCACCGACGCGTGTTCAACGATAAAGCTCCCGGCAAACAGCGGATCGTTATCGAAGCTGTGCAGGAAGGTATTACCGAACATGTTGGTGATTTGCAGTTCCGCGCCCAGCAGCATGGAGAAAATAAAGAAGATCGCCATGCGCTTGTTTTTGAACAGGGCGAAGGCGTCCAGGCCAAGCATGGTGCTCCAGCTCTGGTTTTTCTGCTGGTTAGAAACCGGAATGGTGGGCAGCGTCAGGGTGAACAGCGCCAGCAGCACGGAGAGCGCGGCACCAATATACAGCTGCATGTGGCTCAGCTCGAAGCCCGCGAAGCTCACGCCCCACATTGCCATGATAAAGCCGATGGTGCCCCAGATACGGATTGGCGGGAAGTCGGTGACGATATCCAGACCGGCAGATTTCAGGCGGTAGTAGGAGATGGTGTTGATCAGGCCAAGCGTTGGCATATACGCCAGCGAGTTAAGCAGGATCACCATAAACATCGCCCCCGGCGTGGTCACTTCGGCCGCCATAAACAGCGTCCCCGCACCCACCAGATGGCAAAGCATATACAGCCATTTCGCACTTAACCATTTATCTGCCACGATACCGAGCAGCGTTGGCATGAAAACAGCCGCAATACCCAGCGAGCTGTAGACGGCACCGATTGACGCACCATCGAACTTGAGCGTCACAAACATATAGGAGCCGAGTGTAGTCAGCCAGCTACCCCACAGGCAGAACTGCAGAAACGACAAGATTTTAAGCTGCAGCTTAAGGTTCATGTTACTTTCCTCACAAGTGAGCGGGAGATATGTTGTTATAGGAACATTCAGGGTTGTTATTTGATGCAATTCTATCAGTTGGCAACGATATGTTTTGTTACCTCCCGCAAAAAAATGCAATCCACATTAATTTGCAGTTTGGATTGTGATGCAAATAGCATTTTTGTATGGGTGGGATGAGATGGGTGCGGTCTGATGCCCCCTCACCCTAACCCTCTCCCCAAAGGGGAGAAGGAACTTGAACACCCTCTCCCCTTTGGGGAGAGGGCAGGGTGAGGGGTGGTGTTGGTTTCTAGCGACGACGATAGTTCTTCTGCGCCGTATTCACCTTATACAGATAGCGGCGGGATTCCGCAGACGGGTGGCGAGTGGTCAGCGTGGAGTACACGTCCCCCGGCGCCATGCTGTTGATGATGTTAGCGGCCTGAACTTTATCGTTCGAGAAGACGCGCAGGACGCTACCCGCGCCGCCGTTGTAGGCGGTGATCACCGCATAGCGACGTGAAGTCGGGTTATCAATCCCGCCGAGATAAACATTGTTCAGCATCGCCAGATATGCGGTACCGGTATCAATGTTGCTTTGCGGGTCAAACAGGTAGCTGCGGCTCGGCGTACCGGATTTCCCCTGCGCGCGGAACACGTCTTTACCGGCGCTGTGCTGCACAACCTGCATCAGCCCCAGCGCGTCGGAACGGCTCACCGCATACGGGTTGAACGAGGATTCGGTCTGCATAATCGCCAGGATCAGCGACTCATCCACGCCATACTTACGCGACGCCTGACGCACCATGCCCAGATACTTATGCGCACGCTTGTCGAGGTGGTTCGGCACCAGGTTGATCGTAACGCTATAGATCACCTTCAGGCCATTGGTGCGGCTTTTCAGGCGCGTTTGCAGCAAATAGTCTGCGAAGTTCGTCGCGCGCCCTTCCCAGCGAATCGGCTGACCGGTCTGGTCAACGACCTGCCCATACAGGAATGGCTCTTTGGAGATAGTGATGTCATCGGCATCAGAGTAGAGATCGATAGATCCCGGATCGTCGCCCATCAGCAGGGTTTTGATGATGGCCTGACGTAAATGCGCCGCAGGTTCAGTCCCCGCGATGGTTTCAACCGTAATCGTACCGTCATCAAAGTTGATGTGGCTACGGGTCTGATAGGCGTCGGTATACTTAACGTAGTCCTTCGGTCCGGCAATAAGAACTTCGTTAAATCCCCATATGTTCTCGATGTTATGGGCAAACTGCCCCATCAAAATGTCAAAACCGTTGGTGTCCTTAACCCAGGCTTCGTTATAGCTATCGCCCTTTTTGGAAGAACAAGACACAAGCAACGGCGCAACAAGTGCTAGCGCTAATAGTTTTTTCATCATTCCGGGAGTGCGTGTTGTGTTTGCTTTGAGGTTGCTGTTGCCGGGTGGCGCTGCGCTTACCCGGCCTACATAACCGTAGGCCCGTGCAAGCGCAGCGCCGCCGGGCAGCAGCCGCAGAGTATTATTTTTCCGGTGGCGTATAGCCTTCGATGTGGACGTCTTTACCCTCGAACAGGAAGTTCACCATCTCCTGCTCCAGCAGCTTGCGGTGTTCCGGGTTCATCATGCTGAGCTTTTTCTCGTTGATCAGCATGGTCTGTTTTTTCTGCCACTGTCCCCAGGCTTCTTTGGAGATCTCGTTGTAAATGCGTTTACCCAGGTCGCCCGGGTAGAGCTGGAAATCCTGGCCTTCAGCGTCGCGCTGCAGGAAAGTACAAAAAATGGTTCTGGCCATACTCATTCCTCTTTGTCTTGCCGATGCTAAACCATTGCACCGACACGTAATTGCTGTAACAGGCGCTCCACGGGAGCCGCCAGCCCGACTGATGGCGGTTGCGCTAAGTTATACCAGAGAGCGGTGCCTTCATCCATGCAGGAGGTGAATGAGGACACGGGAAGCCACATAGGCACAATATCCAGATGGAAATGGCTGAAGGTATGACGGAACGCGTTGAGTTGCGTCAGGGTATCGGCCGCAATGCCGCGCTGTTCAAGCCATGCCCGAAGCGAAGCTTCATCCTCAAACTGTGGGAAGCAGTATAGACCACCCCACAGGCCACTCGGCGGGCGCTGGGCGAGAAACACCTCGTCGCCATGCTGCATCAGCAGCATGTACCCGGTGCGTTCAGGCAGCGTCTGCTTCGGTTTTTTCCCCGGATACTGCGCCCAGGAGTGGTTCGCATAGGCCACGCAGAGGTTATTTACCGGGCAGAGTTCGCACTTCGGTTTTGAACGGGTGCAGACCATCGCGCCCAGATCCATCATCGCCTGGTTAAAACGCTCCACCCCTTTCGCCGGAGTGACCGCTTCACTGATCTCCCACAGGCGCTTCTCAACCTCTTTCTTGCCCGGCCAGCCTTCTACGGCGTAGCAGCGTGCCAGCACGCGCTTGACGTTGCCGTCGAGAATAGGGAAATGCTTGCCTAAAGACAGGGAAAGGATTGCGCCTGCGGTTGAACGCCCGACGCCGGGCAAATCCGCCACCTCGTCAAAGGTCTCCGGGAATTTACCGTTGTGGCGGGTGGCGACCTGCTGTGCGGCTTTGTGCAGGTTGCGCGCGCGGGCGTAATAGCCGAGGCCTGTCCACAGGTGCAGTACCTCGTCTAACGGCGCGTTGGCCAGATCGGTGATTGTCGGGAAGCGCGCCATAAAACGCTCGAAGTAAGGAATGACCGTCGCGACCTGCGTTTGTTGCAACATCACCTCGGAGAGCCATACTTTGTAAGGCGTTTTTTCAATTTGCCAGGGCAGGGTTTTACGCCCGTATTTGTCGTACCAGTCCAGCACCTGGGCTGAAAATTGAGAGGCTTGCATGGTCATCGATTCGCTTAATCAGGGAGGCAGATTGCAGCACAGCGTCAATCTGCTGTAAACCGGATCTTTCCCATGCTTGCATAGAAGCCTTAACTTTGGATAATGCCCGTTTCCCGTACACTCTCACAAGCAGACAACTCTTTTATGAAAAACGACGTCATTTCACCGGAATTTGATGAAAACGGTCGCCCGCTGCGCCGTATTCGCAGCTTTGTCCGCCGTCAGGGCCGCCTGACAAAAGGGCAGCAACACGCGCTGGATAACTACTGGCCGGTGATGGGCGTTGAGTTCAGCGAGCAGCCGCTCGACTTTACCGAGCTGTTTGGCCGCGATGCGCCAGTGACGCTGGAGATCGGTTTTGGCATGGGCACCTCGCTGGTCACTATGGCGAAAGCGCGACCGGAGCAGAACTTCCTCGGTATTGAAGTGCACTCGCCAGGCGTCGGTGCGTGTCTGGCAACGGCCCATGAAGAGGGCGTTGAGAACCTGCGCGTTATGTGTCACGACGCGGTGGAAGTGCTGCACAAAATGATTCCTGACAATTCTTTGAACATGGTTCAGCTCTTTTTCCCTGACCCGTGGCACAAAGCGCGTCATAATAAACGCCGTATCGTTCAGGCACCGTTTGCCGAGCTGGTGAAAAGTAAGCTTAAGCTGGGCGGCGTCTTCCACATGGCGACCGACTGGGAACCTTATGCGGAACACATGCTGGAAGTGATGTCGTCGCTGGACGGGTATAAAAACCAGTCTGAAAGCAACGACTACGTACCGCGTCCGGATTCACGTCCGGTGACAAAATTTGAACAGCGTGGCCATCGTCTTGGTCACGGCGTATGGGACTTAATGTTCGAGAGGGTGAAATAATGGCAAAGAATCGTAGCCGTCGTCTGCGTAAAAAGATGCACATCGAAGAATTCCAGGAAGTGGGTTTCTCCGTTGCCTGGCGTTTCCCGGAAGGCACCAGCGTTGAGCAGATCGATCAGGACGTTGATGCGTTCATCAACGAGGTGATCGAACCCAACAAGCTGGCCTTCGACGGTAGCGGCTATCTGGCGTGGGAAGGTCTGATTTGCACCCAGGAAGTAGGGAAATGCACCGAAGAACATCAGGCGCTGGTACGCAAATGGCTTGAAGACCACAAACTGGAAGATGTCCGCGTCAGCGAACTTTTCGACGTTTGGTGGGACTAATAAAGCAAGAACGGGGCCAGCATTAGCTGGCCCATTTTGTCTGAGGGAGTGTTGAAGATGCGTAAAACGTTGCTGGCGGTTGCTTTACTGGCAATCGGAACCACCGCCCATGCGGAGTATAAATGTAGCGTCACCCCGCGTGACGACGTGGTATTAAGCCCGCAAACCGTGCAGGTTAAGGGCGAGAATGGCAATCTGGTGATCACGCCGGATGGCAACGTGACGTTTAACGGCAAACAGCAAAACCTGACGGCCGCCCAGCGCGAGCAGGCGATGGACTACCAGGCCGAGTTGCGTACCGCGCTGCCATGGATAAACGATGGCGCGCTGACCCGCGTTGAGAAGGGCCGCGTGGCGCTGGATAAAATCATCACCAAAGAGGTGGGGGAGAGCAGCAATATGCGCACCCGCCTGACGAAGCTGGATAAACAGCTGAAAGAACAGATGAACCGCATTATTGAGACGCGCTCTGATGGCCTGACGTTCCACTATAAGGCGATCGATCAGGTGCGAGCCGACGGTCAGCAGCTGGTGAACCAGGCGATGGGCGGCATTCTCCAGGACAGCATCAACGAGATGGGCGCCAAAGCGGTGCTGAAAGGCGGCGGTAATCCGTTGCAGGGTGTACTGGGTAGCCTGGGCGGACTGCAAACCTCGATTCAGAACGAGTGGAAGAATCAGGAAGCCGATTTCCAGCAGTTCGGCAAAGACGTGTGTAAACGCGTGGTGTCCCTGGAAGACAGCCGGAAGGCGCTGGTGGGGACGCTGAAGTAATTTACTTCACCCCTCACCCTAACCCTCTCCCCAAAGGGGCGAGGGGATGGTTTGCGCCCTCTCCCTTTCAGGGAGAGGGCCGGGGTGAGGGTTACAGCATTTGCAGTGTTTCAAGGATCTTTTCTAACACCACCTCTTCGTTATCCCAGAGTTCGTTGTTCCAGAAACGAATGACGTACCAGCCCTTTCGATTTAGCCAGAGCGTCCTTTGACGATCGTATTCCTGATTCTCATCATGTTGCCCGCCATCCAGCTCAACAGCCAGACGAGCCGCGCAGCAGGCGAAATCCAGAATGTAATTACCTACCGGATGCTGTCGACGAAATTTATAATTTTCGAAACGGCGGCTGCGCAGTAGATACCAAAGCCGTCTTTCTTCTTTTGTCAGCTCACGTCTGAGCTGTTTTGCATAAGAACGAGTAATTTCCATCCCCACACTCTGCCAGCCTTTCCCTCAACCAGCAGAACGGGATGTAAAATCCTGAATCAGCCTTCAGGATTTTCAGCGAGGAACAGCTCAAGAAGGGAGTTTAGGAACAGCTTACCGTGCTCGGTGATCTGCCAGTACTCATCACACTCGGTCAGATACCCCTGCGCCAGCGCCTCGTCAATCTGCGGACGAATCACCGACTCTGACAACCCGGTGTAGAGCGCAAACTCCGCGCGCGGTGCGGCTTCCAGCAGACGGAAGCGGTTCATAAAGAACTCAAACGGCTTATCCACCGCCTCGACGTCATGCTGACGCTCCAGGTAGCGACCTTCCATAAACCCGCGCGGATGACGCGTTTTGGCAGTACGCAGAATGCGCCCGTCCGGGAAGGTCACTTTGCCGTGTGCCCCGCAGCCAATCCCCAGATAATCACCAAAGCGCCAGTAGTTCAGGTTGTGCTGACACTGATAGCCCGGCTTCGCATACGCCGAGGTTTCGTATTGCTGATACCCCGCCGCGGTCAAAAGCTGGTGGCCCTGCTCGAAGATATCCCACAGCGCGTCATCGTCCGGCAGCACCGGAGGACGGGAACCAAACAGGGTGTTCGGTTCAATGGTCAACTGATACCACGACAGATGCGGCGGGTTCAGTTCAATTGCCTGACGCAAATCGTCCAGCGCTTCTTCGAGGGACTGATCCGGCAGGCCGTGCATCAAATCGAGGTTAAAACTGCGCAGCCCAAGCCCCGTTGCCAGGTTTGCCGCGCGCTTTGCCTCTTCCGGGCCGTGAATGCGCCCCAGACGCTTCAGCTTTGGCTCGCTAAAGCTCTGCACGCCGATGGAGATACGGTTCACGCCCGCGCGCTGATACTCGACAAAACGGTCGGCCTCAACGGTGCCCGGGTTGGCTTCCATCGTAATTTCAGCATCCGCTGCCAGCTTCAGGCGTGCGCGCACACCGTCCAGCAGCGTCTGCATCGCCGGGCCTGAAAGCAGGCTCGGCGTACCGCCACCAATAAAAATGGTCTTCACTTCACGTCCCTGTGCGTACGGTACATCGGCATCCAGATCGGCCAGCAGATGCGCGACGTAATCATCGTGCGGCACTTCGCCCTTCAGCGCGTGCGAGTTGAAATCGCAGTACGGGCATTTCTGCACGCACCATGGGATGTGAATATAAAGACTCAGAGGCGGCAAATTAGCCATTACGCATTGCTTCCAGTAACAGTTTCAGGGCGCGTCCACGGTGGGAGATCGCGCTTTTCTCTTCGCGGGTGAGTTCCGCAGCGGTTTTGCCCTCGGTCGGGACAAAGAAAATCGGGTCGTAACCAAAGCCGCCGTTGCCCGCCGCTTCACGGGTGATCACGCCCGGCCAGCTGCCGTGACAGACAATCGGCGTGGGATCTTCCGCGTGACGCATGTAGACCAGCACGCAGTGGAACTGCGCGGTACGCTGTTCGTCAGGGACGTCGTTCAGGGCCACAAGCAGCTTTTCCAGGTTCTGCTGGTCGGTGGCGTCCACCCCGGAATAGCGGGCGGAGTAAATCCCCGGCGCACCGCCCAGAAAATCCACGGCCAGACCGGAGTCATCGGCAATCGCGGGCAGTCCGGTTACCTGCGCCGCATGGCGCGCTTTCAGAATGGCGTTTTCGATAAACGTCAGGCCGGTTTCTTCGGCGGAGTCCACGCCCAGCTCGGTCTGAGCCACCACGTCCAGCCCAAAATCATGTAATAGCGAGGCCAGCTCGCGCACTTTACCGGCATTACCGGTGGCGAGAACAACTTTCTGCATGGTTTAGTCCTGTTTTGTCAGAGCCGCGACTTCCGTCGGGATAGATTGCGGGTTAAGGATTTTTACCTGTTTATGCCGGCCAAGTTCACCTTTCTCAATGATGACCTGGCTTTTAGCGACGCGAAACTGTTTTGCCAGATATTTGGTCAGATGCGCATTCGCCTGGCCGTCAACGGGCGGGGCAGTGATGGCGACTTTTAGCTCGTCGCCATGCAGCCCAACAATGCTGTCGCGGCTGGCTTTCGGCTGAATGTACAGCCGTAAAACCAGCCCGTCGGCGCAGGGGCTAACTGCACTCATAACGCCATCCACAGCCCCGGCAGCAGCATATTACCCGTCGCCTGTAACAGTTCCGCGATACCCATATTCAGCACGTACAGCAGCAGAACGAGAAGCATCGGGGAGAAGTCGATTCCGCCCATCGCAGGCAGCAGGCTACGGATCGGACGCAGCAATGGTTCAGTCAGCTGAATCAACGCGTACTCCACCGGGCTACGGCCCCGGCTTACCCAGCTCATAATCGCCATCACCAGCAGGACCCAGAAGATCAGCGAGCCGACGGTTTTAACCAGGATCAGAACGGCTGAAATCCAGATAATCGGCTGGAAAGTGATGACCATAAACAGCACGATCGCTTTGATAACGCTCAGAATAAACGCCATCAGCAGAGATGAACTGTCAATCGGCCCCATTGCCGGAATGATGCGGCGAAGCGGCCCCACAATGGGCTGCGTGATTTTCACGATAAATTGTGAGAATGGATTGTAAAAATCACAACGGGCCCACTGCATCCAGACGCGCAGTAGCAGCGCCATCGTATACAGTTCAATGACCGTTGAAAGCAGGAAAGTCAACGTCTTCATGGCGTTCCTCAGGTTTCCTTATTATTGGGTGTAATCGCGCGCACCGAAAATTGCTGTGCCGATGCGCACCATGGTGCTGCCTGCCGCGATGGCGGCTTCCATATCGTCCGACATGCCCAGAGAAAGCGTGTCTACCGTGTCATAGCGCGCTTTAAGCGCCTCAAATGCTACAGCCATTTGCTGTGCTACGGCAAACTGCCTTTCATAACTTGACTCTGGTGCCGGAATGGCCATCAGTCCGCGCAGGGTTAAGCGCGGCAGCGCCGCCACGTCCGCCGCCAGCGCATCCAGTTCGCTCAGCGTAATGCCGGACTTGCTGTTTTCATCACTGATGTTGATTTGAATCAGCACGTTAAGCGCTGGCATCTCCATAGGGCGCTGGTCGCTCAAACGGGTAGCGATACGCAGACGATCGATGGTGTGACACCAGTCGAAGTGCTCTGCTACCAGACGGCTTTTGTTCGACTGTAGCGGACCGATAAAGTGCCACTGCAGGTCTGTATTTCCCCGCTCCCGGAAAGCGCGAATCTTATCTACGCCTTCCTGCACATAGTTTTCACCAAAGGCACGATGACCGGCGGCTATCGCTTCTGCGATGGCGCTCGCAGGCTTGGTTTTGCTGACTGCAAGCAACGTAATTTCTTCTGAAGCACGGCCGCAACGCGTTGCCGCGGCTGAGATTTTGTCCCGGACCTGTGCCAGGTTATGCGCAATGTCGTTCATTTTCCGAGGAGTTGTCTATGGATGTGGAAGAAATTGTGGCCCTTAGTGTAAAGCATAACGTCTCCGATCTACACCTGTGCAGTGATTCACCACCGCGCTGGCGCAGGTCAGGCCGTCTTGAACCTGCGCCGTTTCCGCCCCCCGATGTGGAGGCGTTATTAAAAGCGTGGCTCAACGACGAGCAGCAGGGTGCCTGGTGGGCAAACGGGCAGGTAGATTTTGCCGTTACCCTCACAGGCGGTCAGCGGCTGCGCGGCAGTGCGTTTAAGCATATGCACGGCGTTTCGATCGCGCTACGCCTGTTGCCGCTGACGTGTCCGCAGCTCTCTGCGCTAGGCGTGCCGCGCGCGATCCCGGAGCTTTTGTCCAATGACAATGGCCTGATTCTGGTCACCGGCGCCACCGGCAGCGGGAAATCGACCACCCTGGCCGCGATGGTCGATTTTCTCAATCACCATACGGACGGGCACATTCTGACCCTGGAAGATCCGGTGGAGTTTATGTACCAGAGTGAACGTTGCCTCATCCGGCAGCGGGAGATAGGCCAGCATAGCCCGTCCTTTGCCGAGGCCCTGCGCAGTGCGCTGCGTGAAGATCCGGATGTGATTCTGCTTGGTGAGCTGCGCGACAGCGAGACGATACGCCTGGCGTTGACGGCGGCTGAGACTGGCCATCTGGTGTTGGCCACGCTGCACACGCGCGGTGCGGCGCAGGCGATCGAGCGACTGGTCGATACCTTCCCGGCGCAGGAGAAAGATCCGGTTCGTAATCAGCTGGCGGGAAGCCTGCGTGCGGTACTGGCGCAGAAGCTGCGTCAGGATGTCCAGGGCGGGCGCGTGGCGCTGTATGAGCTACTGGTGAATACGTCGGCGGCGGCAAACCTGATCCGCGAAGGTAAAACCTGGCAACTGCCGGGCATTATTCAAACGGGGCAGCAGGCGGGGATGCAGAACTTTGAGCAGAGTCTGGCGGAGCGACTGGCGCAGGGGCGGCTGTAGGCCCCGGCGCTCAGTAACCCTGTTCGAAATAGCTTTCGAGGATAATGACGGCTGAAGCTGAATCCACGCTGCCTTTGTTCAACGCCCGGAAGCCACCGTGCTCGAACAGGCCAGCGCGTGCCTCGACGGTGCTCAAACGTTCATCGTGCAGCTTAACGGAGACACCAAAGCGGCCATGAATTTTGTTCGCGAACTTGCGCGCGCGGGCGGTAAGCGGCTGCTCGGTGCCGTCCATGTTCAACGGCAGACCGACAATCACGTCGTCCGGCTGCCACTCTTTGAGCAAGCGCTCAATAAGGTTCCAGTCCGGCGTGCCGTCGTTAGCTTTCAGCGCCGTGAGCGGGCGGGCGGTGCCGGTGATCCGTTGACCCACAGCGACGCCGATGCTTTTGGTGCCGAAGTCAAAGGCGAGAAGGGTGCCGCTCATTACGCGTGCCCCGCAACGCCAGGCATGGTCAGAATATCAATGCCAATCAGTTTTGCCGCGTCACGCCAGCGATCGGCGATAGGGGTTTTAAACAGGATATTCATATCCGCAGGGGCCGTCAGCCAGGCGTTGTCCAGAATTTCTTGTTCCAGCTGCCCTTTTTCCCAGGAAGCGTAGCCGAGCGCAACCAGCACCTCAGAAGGCTGATTTGCCGTGCCCAGTGTTTCGAGCACATCGCGAGAGGTGGTGACGACGGTGTTATCGGAGATACGAATGCTGGACGAGAAAACCGGCGGGGTATGCAGGATAAAGCCACGATCTTCTGCAAGCGGTCCGCCGAGCATCACCGGTTTATCAAGACGGATTTCCGGCAGCCGCGCTTCAGCAGGGATTTTCAGCTTGTCCAGAATGCCTTCGACCTGAAGGTTTTCCAGCGGCTTATTGATGATAATCCCCATTGCGCCGTCTTCGTTGTATTCGCAAATATAGACCACGGCGCGGCGGAAAATCGGATCCTGGAGAGCAGGCATGGCAATAAGAAAGTGATGCTGTAAATTCATTGTCAGAGGTACTGTTTCCTGGTTTAAAAAGCGACAGCGCCCAGTATGGGGATAAACACAGGCGCTGTCACAGGTTATTTCTGTAAACGTTTTTCGATAGCGTCCATTAGCATTCCGGTGATCGAGATCGGGAATTCCGCTTCGATCTCACGAATGCAGGTCGGGCTGGTGACGTTCACTTCGGTCAGACGATCGCCGATGATATCGAGGCCAACGAAGATCAGGCCTTTGGCTTTCAGCGTAGGGCCGACGCGGCGGGCAATTTCCCAGTCGCTTTCGCTTAACGGACGCGGTTCGCCACGGCCTCCGGCCGCCAGGTTGCCACGGGTTTCACCACCCTGCGGGATACGCGCCAGGCAGTAAGGCACCGGCTCGCCGTCTACAACCAGCACACGCTTGTCGCCGTCTTTAATGGCCGGCAGATAGTTTTGCGCCATGCAGTAGCGGGTCCCCAGCTCGGTCAGCGTTTCGGCAATTACGCCAATGTTCGGGTCGCCCTCTTTCACGCGGAAGATCGATGCGCCGCCCATGCCGTCCAGCGGCTTCATGATGATGTCGCCGTGCTTCTGCCAGAATTCTTTCAGCTGCGTTTTGCTGCGGGTGACCAGCGTTTCCGGCGTCAGGTCAGAGAACCATGCGGTATAGAGCTTCTCGTTGCAGTCGCGCAGGCTCTGCGGCTTGTTGACGATCAGCGTGCCTTTCTCTTCGGCACGCTCAAGGATATAGGTGGAGTAAATGTATTCGGTGTCGAACGGCGGATCTTTACGCATCAGGATGACGTTAAGGTCGGCCAGGGCAATATCCTGCTCGGTGCCGAATTCGTACCATTTTTCGTAGTTCTGCTCGACGTTAACGATGCGGGTACGTGCGCGGGCTTCACCGTTGATCAGGTACAGATCGTTCATCTCCATATAGTGGAGTTCATAGCCGCGACGCTGCGCTTCCAGCAGCATAGCGAAGCTGGAATCTTTCTTAATGTTAATGTTTGCGATGGGGTCCATCACGATGCCGAGCTTAATCATGTTCTTCTCCGGTTATGGGTCAGGCTTTGCTTCAACCCAGATCGCCAAATCGCACCTGTAGGGCGGTAATGGCGGTGAGTGCCGTTGTCTCAGTGCGCAGAACGCGAGGTCCCAACAGAATATCAGTAAACTGGTAACGCGCCGTCATGGCGATTTCGTCAGCCGACAGGCCGCCTTCCGGGCCAATCAGCAGGCGTACGCGCTCAACGGGCAGCGGCAGCGTATTGATGCTGGCGCTGGCGCGCGGATGAAGATTAAGCTTAAGCCCGCTTTCCTCTTCTGCACACCAGTCCTCCAGATCCATCGCCGGGCGGATCTCCGGGATGCGGTTGCGGCCACTCTGTTCACAGGCTGCAATGGCAATTTTCTGCCACTGCTGGATCTTTTTGTTCAGACGTTCCGCATCCAGTTTAACGCCGCAGCGCTCAGAAAAAAGTGGCGTAATGAGGCTTACACCCAGTTCAATGGATTTCTGAATGGTGAACTCCATCTTTTCCCCGCGCGACATCACCTGGCCAAGGTGAATGTGCAGCGGGGATTCCCGGTCGTCCACGTCGCCACGCAGCACCTTCACGTGCACGCTTTTTTTATCGGCGCGCGTAATTTCAGCGTCAAAAATCTGATTAGAGCCGTCAAAGAGCTGAATCGCCTGGCCTGCGCCCATGCGCAGCACGCGGCCTACGTGGTTTGCGGCATCATCAGACAGGGCGATTTCGCCGCCTGGGGTAATCAGTTCAGGGTGATAGATGCGAGGGATGCGCATAGTCAGAAATTCCATGTGTCATGCGATATAAGCGAATTGCCGTAGTGTAGGTTAGCTCTTTTGCGCCTGGCAAGCCCGCTGGACGTAAGGGTTGTGATTCCCCTGGACTTTGGCGATACGTTCGTCGCGCTGGCATTCCCAGTCCGTCACCGGGTAGAGCTTGTCCCAGGCATTGAAGAGCTGCGTCTGCTGGCGGGAAAGGTTGAGATCGTAGCGGTCGCGCATATAGAAGTAAGTGCGGGCGATGCTGCCGCGCGCGCGGGCAGGCGGTTCGGCGAGTTTCTCTTTGAAATCGACCTTCATGGCGCACTGACCGTACTGGCCTTCGCCACCGTTCCACTGGCTGTACATGAAGTTTCCGCGGTCGCCATTGACTTCACCCACGGCGGGTTGCAGGTTGTGCATATCGCTTTCCATCTGGCGGTAGACCGGATCTTTTGCGCAATTTTTACGTCCACCGTCCTGCCAGCACTGGCGCTGGTGGCCAAACTGCCAGGCCGGAACAACGTGTTCCCATTCGATTCGGCTGGCGCGGTTCTCGTTCTTGCGCACCTTATAGCCGCAGGATCCCAGATCCACGACCCCTTTCTTACCCTGCCAGTTAATTTTACAGCCGCAGTAGAAATCACCCGGTACGTCGGCGTTAATCTTTACGCCTGCGGTTTTTGCCTGTGAGAAACTGTGAATACCGTCGGCCAGAGCATGGCCGGAGAGCGCCGTCGCCAGAAAAGCGACTGCGAGAGAAACATTACGGGACATCTTACACTCCGTGTCAAAACGAGCCCGCAACGTAACGAATGTTGTTCCCGTATGCAATCAGTCAGATCAGGAAAGTTCCTGAAAGTTCGAGCGATTATTCCGCCACCAGTGGTTCGCCGCACTTTACGCAGCGATAGGTAGCCTCGCCGCGCACCACGCGGTTGTGACGGCGGACGGTAAGCTGGTGCTGCTGGCACTGGCAGCGGTAGGGAAACGTATTGCGGCGTACCGATTCCAGCTCGAACTGGTGGGTGCGGCGAGCCGGAACGCCGAGCACCGCCTCCATCATCCATTTCCACTCTTTGCCGTGCGGCGCGACGCGGCCAAAGTGTTTCCACACCAGAAGGTGGGCCAGCTCGTGCGGCACCACTTCTTCGATAAACGCCTGCTGATTTTCCATCAGCAACACCGGATTCAGGCGGATCTCATACGATTCCAGCCAGGCGGTGCCCGCCGCGGTGCCACGCTGCTGATAGACCAGCTTCGGTTCAGGATAATTGCGGCCGAGCTTCAGGTTGGCCTGGGCAAGTTTTTCCCGCAGGCTGCGCATGACGGCTTGCTGAATGGCGATGGGGAGACGGGGAGATTTCATAGGGGCAGAGCATAAAGCGGGAAGCGGGGAGGCGCAAGAGGCGCCTCCCGCAGGAGGATCAGTCGTGTGCGCCGATTTCGCGCAGAGGACGACCTTTCATCAGGTTACGTTCAATGTGTTCCAGTGAAACATGTTTGGTTTCAGGAACCAGCCAGATAGTGAGAACAATAAAGAACAGGTTCAGACCGGCGTAGACCCAGAAGGTATTGGCGTTACCCAGGGTATTGAGCATGGTCAGGAACGTTGCGCCGACGATCATGTTGGCAATCCAGTTGGTTGCGGTAGAGCAGGTGATACCAAAATCACGCCCTTTCAGCGGCTGGATCTCAGAGCACAGTACCCAAATCAGCGGACCGGCGCTCATCGCAAACCCAATAATAAACATCAGCAGCATCGCCACGGCGAAGTACTGTGCCGTTGGGGAGTGAATGCCCATGTGCATCATGGTACCCAGCACGCCCATCCCGATGGCCATCACCAGGAAGCCCAGCGTCAGGGTTGGTTTACGCCCCCAGCGGTCCACCAGACCGATAGCGATAAAGGTCGCCAGCACGTTGGTCAGGCCGACGATCACGGTGCCCCACATCTGTTCGGTGGTGTTGGTGTAGCCCGCCAGTTCGAAGATTTTCGGCGCGTAATACATGATGACGTTCATCCCGGTGAACTGTTGCATGATCTGTAACAGCACACCGAGGAACACCGCGCGGCGGAAGTTGCTGTTCTCTTTGAACAGCGCCCAGCCGGACTGTTTGACCTTCAGGCTTTCGCGGATCTCTTCCAGCTCGTTTTTGGCTTCGGCGCTGGTATCACGCAGGCGTAAGAGCACGCGTTCGGCATCGTGGAAGCGGCGTTTGGCGGCGAACCAGCGCGGGCTGTCCGGCAGGAAGAAGACACCAATCAACAGCAGAATGGCCGGAATGATGATGACGCCCAGCATCCAGCGCCATGCGCCGCTGTAGCTGAAGGCGGTATCGGAAAGATAAGCCCCCAGAATACCGATGGTGATCATCAGCTGGTACATGGAAATCATGCTGCCGCGGATTTTTTCCGGTGCGATTTCAGACAGGTACAGCGGGGCAGTATAAGACGCCACGCCCACTGCCAGACCGAGCAGCACGCGGGAGAGGATCAGCACTTCAACGTTAGGCGCAGCGGCAGAGAACAGTGAGCCGGCAACGAACAGGATCGCGCCGATCATCAGGCTCTTTTTACGCCCGAGCTTAAAGGAGAGCCAGCCGCTGCCGACCGCGCCGACGGCGGCACCGAACATCATGGAGCTGACCACCCATTCCTGAGTGTGTGCGCTAATCTGGAACTCATCGGTGATGAAAGGTAATGCACCGGCAATTACGCCAATATCCAGGCCAAAAAGTAATCCTGCCAGAGCGGCGAGGAAGCAGACGAAGAACGTCATTGCCTTATTGGACGTACGCCCCTGTTTATTATTGTCAGGCATTATGCCCTCCAGTTGGGTTATCAGTTTTTACGATATTAAGAGTAGGTGAGCGGCTCATAAAAATATGTGAGTCAAATCACAACGGTGTAATCGGTTACACTAGTTTGTAACCGTAAAAATAATTAAAGCTTTGAAAATATAGAGGTAAATTAATTGATATGCATCGCGTTTGCACAAATTTCAGACTTAACTGAAAGGGAATGTAACAGCAGAAGAAATGCGATCATGCAAAGAGAATATTCTGAAAGCGGGGTATAGAGAGTGAGGTGTAAACGGTTCCAAACATTGCCGGGTGGCGGCTGCG
>NZ_JADDTS010000020.1:0-12353 GCF_015159675.1 Enterobacter cloacae complex sp. S2 | reverse complement strand
GGCGGCTGCGCCTTACCCGGCCTACAAAAATTCACTACCCGTAGGTCGGGTAAGGCTTAGCCGCCACCCGACATAAAAAAGGCCAGCACAAAGGCTGGCCTGTTTAAGCTGCTGGCAGTCGTTTATTTCAGACCGGCAGCATCACGCAGCAGGGCGGCTTTGTCGGTTTTTTCCCAAGGGAAATGTTCGCGACCAAAGTGACCGTACGCTGCGGTTTCCTGGTAGATTGGGTGCAGCAGATCCAGCATCTGAATCAGACCGTATGGACGCAGGTCGAAGAACTCACGCACCAGCAGGGTCAGCTGTTCAGAAGGCACTTTTTCAGTACCGAAGGTTTCCACCATGATGGAGGTTGGCTCAGCCACGCCGATGGCGTAGGAAACCTGAATTTCACAGCGGTCAGCCAGGCCCGCAGCAACGATGTTTTTCGCCACATAACGTGCAGCGTACGCCGCAGAACGGTCCACCTTAGACGGGTCTTTACCGGAGAACGCGCCGCCACCGTGGCGCGCCATGCCGCCGTAGGTATCTACGATGATTTTACGACCGGTCAGACCGCAGTCACCCATTGGGCCGCCGATAACGAAGCGTCCGGTTGGGTTGATGAAGAATTTGGTCGCAGAGCTCAGCCATTCAGTTGGCAGAACCGGCTTAATGATCTCTTCCATCACCGCTTCCTGCAGGGATTTCTGGTCAATATCTTCAGCATGCTGCGTGGAAAGAACCACGGCATCAATGCCGACGATTTTCCCGTCGTCATACTGGAAGGTCACCTGGCTTTTTGCATCCGGACGCAGCCACGGCAGGGTGCCGTTTTTACGCACTTCAGCCTGACGCTGCACCAGACGGTGTGCGTAAGTCACCGGCGCTGGCATCAGCACGTCGGTTTCGTTGGTCGCGTAGCCGAACATCAGGCCTTGGTCGCCCGCGCCCTGTTCCAGCGGATCGGCACGGTCAACGCCCTGGTTGATGTCCGGGGACTGTTTGCCGATAGCGCTCAGTACGGCGCAGGAGTTGGCATCAAAGCCCATATCAGAATGTACATAACCGATCTCACGCACCGTGTTACGGGTGATCTCTTCGATATCAACCCATGCGCTGGTGGTGATCTCACCGCCAACCAGAACCATGCCGGTTTTGACATAGGTTTCACACGCTACGCGCGCCTTTGGATCCTGCGCGAGGATCGCATCCAGCACCGCATCGGAGATTTGGTCAGCAATTTTATCAGGATGTCCTTCTGATACGGACTCGGACGTAAACAGGTGTTTTGCCATGTTTTATTTCACCTAAAAGGAATTTGGTTAGCTCGAACTGCTGTGTGGAATAGCCAAAGGAGATAATTCTACCAAGGCCTGCAGGATTTTGACACTGGCAGTCTGAGTGTTAATCGGTATGGATGGATTAACATCTGGACGTCTATTTTAGGTCACTTCTTCACCCGATTTCCAGTTTTTTTTGACTCACCTCTCACTGCGTTGAAAACACGGCTGGAAATTTTTCCTGACGGCGCTGGCAACCTGCGCATTTTTGTTTTGCTTTTTAGCGACCTTCTCGGTATAAAACGCGGCGCGCGGCTCATATAAAATAAGCGCTCGATGAACACATCGTGTCGCCACTTCCAGCCGGGTTAAGCAGTGAACTTTTAGCTTTGGCTTGTGGTCCGTTTCAGCAGAGGCGGCCGTGGAGGTGATACGAGATAATGAACCATTGTTTTCCGCTCATTCAGCGCAGTCGTTCTGGCGCGCATTTGATTCCCACCCGCACTTCTGGTCTAAACACCTGCCGATGTTATACCCATCTCGGTGCTTCTCAGGATTCCAGAGCCGGTCACGCTTTGTGAAAACTGAACAAGGGCGCTCTTGTTAATACAGGAGTTTTCTCGTGGTTTCGCCGAACCTTGTCATACAGAGTTCGGATACGTGTTTTACAATGATATGAATAAGAAACCGGTCGCACGGTCTGGATTTCAGCATACTCTGCTGGGAAATGGAGCCGTTAATGGGTTGTTATCGCCGTATAACGCTGCGATAGTAGTCAACTGTTTTACACTTAATACAAAGAGTTGAGGTTCGCTATGTCTGACGACATGTCTTCGCTTTCGCCTTCGTCAGCAGGCGAACAGGGTGTACTACGTTCTATGCAGGAGGTTGCGATGAGCTCCCAGGAAGCCAGCAAGATGCTGCGCACTTACAATATTGCCTGGTGGGGCAATAACTACTACGACGTTAACGAGCTGGGCCACATCAGTGTCTGCCCGGATCCGGACGTCCCGAAAGCGCGCGTGGATCTCGCTAAGCTGGTGAAAGCCCGTGAAGCCCAGGGTCAGCGCCTGCCTGCACTGTTCTGCTTCCCGCAGATCCTGCAACATCGCCTGCGTTCTATTAACGCCGCGTTCAAACGCGCGCGGGAATCGTATGGTTATAACGGCGACTATTTCCTCGTTTACCCGATCAAGGTAAACCAGCACCGTCGCGTGATTGAGTCCCTGATCCACTCCGGCGAACCGCTGGGCCTGGAAGCTGGCTCCAAAGCGGAGCTGATGGCGGTTCTGGCGCACGCGGGCATGACCCGGTCGGTGATCGTCTGTAACGGCTATAAAGACCGCGAATACATTCGTCTGGCGCTGATTGGCGAGAAGATGGGCCACAAGGTCTATCTGGTGATCGAGAAGATGACCGAAATCGCGATCGTGCTGGAAGAGGCCGAGCGTCTGAACGTGATCCCACGCCTTGGTGTGCGTGCGCGACTGGCGTCGCAGGGTTCCGGTAAATGGCAGTCTTCCGGCGGTGAAAAATCCAAGTTCGGCCTCGCGGCGAACCAGGTGCTTCAGCTGGTGGAAATTCTGCGCGAGCGCGGTCGTCTGGACAGCATTCAGCTGCTGCACTTCCACCTTGGCTCGCAGATGGCCAACATTCGCGACATTGCCACCGGCGTGCGTGAATCGGCACGTTTCTACGTTGAGCTGCACAAGCTTGGCGTAAATATTCAGTGCTTTGACGTGGGCGGTGGCTTGGGCGTGGATTACGAAGGGACACGCTCGCAGTCTGACTGCTCGGTCAACTACGGCCTGAACGAATACGCCAACAACATTATCTGGGCGATTGGCGATGCCTGCGAAGAGCACGGCCTGCCGCACCCGACGGTGATCACCGAATCCGGCCGCGCGGTCACTGCGCACCATACGGTGCTGGTCTCTAACATCATCGGCGTTGAGCGCAGCGAAATCACTGAAGCCACGCCTCCGGCAGACGATGCTCCACGTTCCCTGCAAAGCATGTGGGAAACCTGGCAGGAGATGCACGAGCCGGGCACGCGTCGTTCTCTGCGCGAATGGCTGCACGACAGCCAGATGGATCTGCACGACATTCACGTCGGTTATTCTTCAGGCACCTTTAGCCTGCAGGAACGCGCGTGGGCGGAGCAGCTCTATCTGAACATGTGCCATGAAGTGCAGAAGCAGCTCGATCCGAGCAACCGCGCACACCGTCCGATTATCGACGAGTTGCAGGAACGTATGGCGGACAAAATGTACGTCAACTTCTCCCTGTTCCAGTCGATGCCGGATGCCTGGGGTATCGACCAGCTGTTCCCGGTTCTGCCGCTGGAAGGGTTGAATCATGCGCCGGAACGCCGCGCGGTGCTGCTGGACATTACCTGTGACTCAGACGGCGCGATTGACCACTACGTCGACGGTGACGGTATCGCAACGACCATGCCAATGCCGGAGTACGATCCGGAGAACCCGCCAATGCTGGGCTTCTTTATGGTGGGTGCGTATCAGGAGATCCTCGGCAACATGCACAACCTGTTCGGTGATACCGAAGCGGTTGACGTGTTTGTCTTCCCTGACGGCAGCGTGGAGGTTGAGCTGTCCGACGAAGGGGACACCGTGGCGGATATGCTCGAATACGTTCAGCTGGATCCGAAAAAACTGCTCACCCAGTTCCGCGATCAGGTCAAAAACACCGGTCTGGACGATGCCTTGCAGCAGCAGTTCCTGGAAGAGTTTGAAGCGGGTCTGTACGGGTATACGTATCTGGAAGACGAGTAGTAAAACCTCCCTCTCACGGTGGGAGAGGGTTGGGGTGAGGGCATCAGACCGCACGATGCCCTATACTCACTTGAACCCGTATGAATTAACGGCGATAATTCGCCCCACTATGCGATTTACGAATCAATCCCTTCCTCGTCGGGTTTAACGACGCGGAGGGGATTTTTTTTCATCTGTTTTAATGTATCGACTTTATAAGAGGTCAGGACATGAGCACTTTAGGTCATCAGTACGATAACTCTCTGGTATCTAACGCGTTTGGTTTTTTACGCCTTCCGATGAACTTCCAGCCTTACGACAGCGATGCTGACTGGGTGATCACCGGCGTACCGTTCGACATGGCAACGTCCGGTCGTGCGGGTGGACGTCATGGCCCGGCGGCAATCCGTCAGGTTTCCACCAACCTGGCCTGGGAGCACAACCGCTTCCCGTGGAACTTCGACATGCGCGAGCGCCTGAACGTGGTGGACTGCGGTGATCTGGTGTACGCCTTCGGTGACGCGCGCGAAATGAGCGAAAAATTGCAGGCGCACGCCGAGAAGCTGCTGGCGGCCGGTAAACGCATGCTCTCCTTCGGCGGTGACCACTTCGTGACACTGCCGCTGCTGCGCGCCCACGCGAAGCACTTCGGTAAAATGGCGCTGGTGCACTTTGACGCGCATACCGACACCTACGCGAACGGCTGCGAATTCGACCACGGCACCATGTTCTACACCGCGCCGAAAGAAGGCCTGATCGATCCGAACCACTCCGTGCAGATCGGCATCCGCACCGAGTTCGACAAAGACAACGGCTTTACCGTACTCGACGCGGGCCAGGTGAACGATCGCGGCGTGGACGATATTCTGGCTCAGGTTAAGCAGATCGTCGGCGATATGCCTGTCTACCTGACCTTCGACATCGACTGCCTGGATCCGGCATTCGCACCGGGTACCGGTACGCCGGTGATCGGCGGCCTGACGTCAGACCGCGCCATCAAGCTGGTGCGCGGCCTGAAGGATCTGAACATTGTCGGGATGGACGTGGTGGAAGTGGCTCCGGCCTATGACCAGTCCGAGATCACCGCGCTGGCCGCGGCGACCCTGGCGCTGGAAATGCTCTACATCCAGGCAGCGAAAAAAGGCGAATAAGCCTTACGCGCTGATTGCTGCTGCGCGCCGCATGCGCAGCAGCAACATTCCCCAGGCCAGCGTGAAGGTGTAGACAAACCCCGGTTATTTCGCGGGCGATGACCATTCCCGTCAGCGAGCCTAACAAAGGCGAAACCGCGCAGACCGCGGCCCAAATCGCAATGCTGCTTAATAATCCCTGCCGATAATGAAGTTTGCTTTCAATAACCGGCGTTAATAATAGAGCGGAAAAACCATAACCCAGAAGAAAGCAGGTCATGAGTAGACCCTGTAACATTCTGTTTTCATTTAACTGAAAATGTTCGGCAAATTCCGGGTTTAAAATCATTACCGAGATATTTACCCGATCGACGTACGAAATAATAATGAGTAATAAAAGCGCAATCGTGCCTTGCCATCTTGCCGTCATCATGTCCGCCTTACGTTTTTTGTAACTTATATTTTTCATCAATGTGATTGTCACGGAGCTAAAATGATTCACCTGTGAAACTCATTGTTTATTAAAGATAAATTAAAAATCAGTTTCACCGGTGAAACGCGAAAGAGGTGACGTTAATTTATTTTTAAAGAGTAAAAAGAAAGGAAGTCAATATCTTTTATTCAAAATAAGAGACCATTAAAAAAACGTATTTCTCACGCTGTAATAATGAAAATTTCATATCGCTGCATTTTTTCGTGATCCCTTGCACACTTAGTTAATTAATTGCCGATCGATTAACAAATTCGTCACATTGTCGCTTGACGAAACATTCATCGCTTTTATATTGACCGTATTAAATAAGAAACAGAGTTTCATATATGAAACAAAAGCCTGGAGGATCGTGATGAGCTGGATAGGCGTATGTGACGCAGAACAAGTACAGGAAGATTTCCCTTTTAGCGGCAACGTCGACGGGAAAGAGATCGGCGTTTACCTGATCGACGGTGAATATTACGCGCTGGAAGACGTATGCCCCCACGCCTATGCCCTGCTGAGTCAGGGCTTCGTAGAAGACGGCAAGGTGGAATGCCCGCTGCACGAGGCGGTGTTCGACGTCAAAACCGGCCAGTGTCTGCACGGCCCCGGAGGACGCAACCTCAACCGTTACCCGGTTCGGGTCTTTGAAAACCAGATTCAGATTACCTTTGTTGAGGAGACCGTGGCATGAGCGACACGCTGAACTACAACCCGGCGCTGCCGGAAAGCCGCCAGTTTACCCCGCCGGCAGAGGGCGGTAATGGCGCCATTCACAAGCCGGGCGAGTACCAGAACCTGATCTGGCAGACCCGCAGCCGCGAGCCGGAAAGCTGGGAGGTGAAGCTGATTGCGACGCTGGAAGAGCTCTTCGAACAGGGCGTTGAAACCCTGCCGGAGCTGGTAAACGGGCTGAACGCGGTGCGCATGCACGACCAGCAGGGCGAGCCGTGGAGCGACGCCAGCTTCCAGGCATTCTTACAGGTTAACGGCTACTGAGGGCAACGCGATGACAACGACCGTACAACACTATCTGGATAAAGGCCTGCGCGGCCTCTGGTATCCGGTGCTGGCGAGCTGGGAAGTGCAGTCTGCTCCTGTGGGCATCACCCGCCTGGGCGAGCAGATTGTGGTCTGGCGCAACAAAGACGGCCAGGTGCAGGCGCTGGAGGACCGCTGTCCGCACCGCGGCGCGCGCCTGTCGATGGGCTGGAACCTCGGCGACCGCATCGCCTGCTGGTATCACGGCGTAGAGGTGGCGGGCAACGGCGAGGTGAAAGACGTGCCCGCTGTGGATAAATGTCCGCTGGTCGGCCAGCAGTGCGTGCGCAGCTATAACGTGCAGGAGGCGCACGGCGCCATCTTCCTCTGGTTTGGCGTCACCGCGGATCAGCAGCCGGACGAACTGACCTTCCCGGATGAACTCGCCGACACGGAAAACTTCAGCAACTTCCTCTGCACCGCCGCGTGGAAATGCAATTACCAGTACGCGCTGGAAAACGTGATGGACCCGATGCACGGCACCTATCTGCACTCCTCCTCGCACTCGATGGCGGAAGGGGATCGCAAGGCCGACATGGTGCTCCAGCCGACCAAAACCGGCTTTATCTTTGAGAAGAAAGGACAGAGCGGCGTCAACTTCGACTGGGTGGAGCTGGGCAACAGCGGCACCTGCTGGATGCGTCTCTCCATTCCGTACAAGAAGCGTTTCGGGCCGGGCGGCCACTTCTTTATCGTCGGCATGGTGGTGCCGGAAGATAACGACAACTGCCGCGTCTTCTTCTGGCGCATCCGCCGCGTGCAGGGCTGGCAGCGCGATATGTGGCGCTTCATGTACCGCAACCGGCTGGAAAAACTGCACTGGGAAGTGCTGGAGCAGGACCGCGTGGTGCTGGAGAGCCTGGCGCCAAACGCCCGCGATCATGAATACCTGTATCAGCACGACGTTGGCCTCTCGCGCCTGCGTCGCATGATGCAAAAGGCCGCCAAAGAGCAGCTGGCGATGCGTGAAGCACAGCAGGGGGCCGCCTGATGAACGGGCTGCTGAGCGGTAAGCGCATCGTCATAACCGGCGCCGCGCGCGGGCTGGGCTTTCACTTTGCCAAAACCTGCGCGGAGCAGGGCGCGGCGGTGGTGATGTGCGACATCCTCAAAGGCGAGCTGGCCGAGAGCGCCCACCGGCTGTGTGAGCAAGGCTATGCGATCGAATCGCACGTTATCGATCTGGCCGATCCGCAGTCCATTGAGCAGGTGTTCAGCGCGATTGGCGAGCAGGGGCAGATTGACGGTCTGGTGAACAACGCGGCGATGGCGACGGGCGTCGGCGGCAAAAATATGCTCGATTACGATCCGGATCTCTGGGATCGGGTGATGAGCGTCAACGTCAAAGGCACCTGGCTGGTAACGCGCGCCGCCGTACCGCTGCTGCGCGAGGGGGCGGGCATCGTGAACGTCGCGTCCGACACCGCGCTGTGGGGCGCGCCGCGCCTGATGGCCTACGTCGCCAGCAAGGGCGCCGTGATTGCCATGACCCGCTCAATGGCGCGCGAACTGGGTGAAAAGCGTATACGCATTAACGCCATCGCGCCGGGGCTAACCCGCGTCGAGGCGACGGAATATGTCCCCGCCGAACGGCATCAACTCTACGAAAACGGCCGCGCGTTAACCGGGGCACAGCAGCCGGAAGACGTCACCGGCAGCGTGGTCTGGCTGTTAAGCGATCTGTCGCGGTTCATCACCGGACAGCTGATCCCGGTCAACGGCGGTTTTGTCTTTAACTAAGGTAGGGCAATGATGGCAAACGATCAGGAAGTGAAGTATCTGGTGCCGGGGCTGGAGCGCGGTTTACAGCTGCTGTTGGCCTTTGGCGAGCAGCATCGCGATCTGACCTTTGCCGAACTGCATCGGCTGGTGGATATGCCGAAGGCCACCGCCTATCGCGTGGTACAGACGCTGGAGTACATGGGATTTCTGGAGCGCAACACGCGCACCAATACCTTTTCGCTGGGCATGAACGTGCTGCGTCTTGGCTTTGAGTACATCGCCTCGCTGGACGTGGCGCAGGTCGGCCAGCCGGTGATCGAGCAATTGCGCGACGTGAGCCAGTGCAGCAGCCATCTGGCGATCCGCGACGGGCGCGACATTATCTATATCGCCCGCGTCAGCGCCGCCGGGTCGCGTATCAACCAGGTCAGCATTGGTACCCGTCTGCCGGTGCACTGCACCTCGCTGGGCCGCATGCTGTTGACCGATATTTCCCGCGCTGATTTCGAACAGCTGTTCCCGCATGAGCGCCTGCCGGGCAACACGCCGGGGCAGCTTCACGACCGCGAAGCCCTGTGGCAGATGGTGCAGCAGGACAGAGCCCGCGGGTATGTCATTGGCGAATCCTTCTTCCGCCACGGCATCTCTTCCATCGTCTACCCGGTGTATGACCGAAGCGGCCGCGTGGCGGCGGTGGTCAGCATTCTGGTGCCGTCGGAGGAGATCCCACTGAGCGACCGCGAGCGCCTGCAAAACGAGGTTCGCCTTGCGGCGGATAAAATTTCTGGCTTCTTAGGGTATCTGTCACAGGCCAGTTAAATCAGTGAGTTAACGTCAGGCGCTTGACTGCGTCGGGCATGTTTTACGCCCAATCTGGGCCAGATGAGGCAACGAACGATGAGTATAACCGGAATTGAAAAGCTGGAATTTGGTGTGGAAGACCTGACGCACTGCGCCAAATTTATGCGTGATTTTGGCCTGACGGGCGATGCCAGCGGCCAGCGTTTCACCACCCTGAGCGGCGCGCGCGTGGAGCTTAACCCGATCAACAGCCCCGACCTGCCGCCCGCGTTTGAAGCGGGCAACACTCTGCGCCGCATGACCTGGGCGGTTGCCAGCCAGTCTGAGCTGGATGCGCTGCGCCCGAAGCTGGCGCAACAGCCAGGTTTTCGTGAAGTGGGCGACGCGCTGGAATGCCTGGATCCGAACGGCATGACGCTGCGCGTGCAGGTGACCCAGCAGACCGACGTGGAGCTTAACGTCGAGCCAATAAACCAGTGGGGCGACGCCCGCCGTATCGACACACCCAGCCCGGTTTACGATCGCGCCCAGCCGATCAACGTGGGGCATGTGGTGTTCTTCGTGGAAGAGCTGGCGGCAGTAGAGAAATTCTACCGCGAGGTGCTCGGCTTCCAGGTCTCGGATCGCTATATCAACCGCGCCGTGTTCCTGCGCTGCGGGGCGCGTGGCGGCCATCACAACCTGTTCTTGCTGCAACTGCCGAACCGCAAGCGCGGCCTCAACCATGTGGCCTTCACCGTGCGCGACATCCACGAGGTGATCGGCGGCGGTATCGCGATGAATAAACATGACTGGAGCACCTTTATCGGGCCGGGCCGTCATCCGGTGTCGTCGGCGTACTTCTGGTACGTCAACAGCCCGACCGGCGGCGCGTTTGAGTATTACACCAACGACGACTACCTGACCGAAAACTGGCAGCCGCGCGAGCTGGAGCACTCCCTGGTCTCCTTTACCGAATGGGCGGTGGAGGGCGGGATTGACCACGACACGCGCCGTCAGCAGAAAAAGCCGGAGGCGGTATGACATCGCGCATTGTCATTATCGGCGGCGGCCAGGCGGGCGGCTGGGCGGCGAAAACCCTGCGTGACGAGGGCTTCGACGGCGAGATTTGCGTGGTGGCGGAAGAGGAATGGGATTTCTACGAGCGGCCGCCGCTGTCAAAAGCGTCTCTGCTGGAGCCGGACTCCGCGCTTCCGCGGCTGTTTAGCGAAGAAGCGCAGCAGGCGCTGAACCTGATCTGGTACCGCCCGCTGCGTGCTGAATCAGTCGATCGTGAAGAGAAAATCGTGCGTTTAAGCAACGGCGAATGTCTTAGTTACAACATCCTTTTAATCGCTACCGGCGGGCGGGCGCGCCTGCCTTCGCAGGCGTGGGCCAGCCATCCGCAGGTCTACACCCTGCGCCACTGGCAGGACGCGCAGCGCCTGAAAAGTCGCCTGTCGGAAAGTCACAAACTGGCGATTATCGGCGGCGGCTGGATTGGCCTTGAGATTGCCGCTTCCGCGCGGAAAAGCGGCGTGGCGGTCACGCTGTTCGAGCAGCAGCCTGCCCTGTGCATGCGCTCGGTGAGCGGCGAGGTGTCGCAGCGCCTGGAGGCCATCCACCGCGAGCAGGGAGTGGAGATCCGTACCGGCTGCGGCGCGCTGGAGCTGGAGGACGACGGCGGCCTGCCGGTCATCCACTGCGACGGCCAGCGTGAAACCTTTGATGCGGTGGTGGTGGGGATCGGCGTCGATCTCAATCTGGAGCTGGCGCGCGATGCGGGGCTGAAAACCGGGCGCGGGATCGTGGTGGATGCCCAGGGGCGCACCTCGGATCCGTTCATCTTTGCCGCAGGCGATGTCGCCCAGCACCATCACTACGGCCTGTGCATCCAGTCCTGGGCCTTCGCCCAGAATCAGGCGGTGGCGACGGCGAAAGCGATGCTCAATCCCGATGCGCCAGGCTACGACGACGCGCCGTGGCTGTGGTCGGATCAATACCAGCACAACATTCAGATCCTCGGTATTCCGCAGCCGGAGAGTAAAACGATAGTGCGTGAAGATGCGCTGTTCTTCTCGCTGGATGAAAACGGGCGGCTGACGCAGCTGGTGGCGTTCAACGATGCGCGCACCGTCAAGCTGGCGAAGCGCTGGATGGCGGCGGGGCGGGATCTGTCGAACGTACCGCTTGCCGACCCGACATTTTCACTGATGTCACTGCGATAGCTAACCCGCACCCGTAGGGGGAGAGATGACCACACTAGAGACGAACACCGCGCCGGTTGAGGCGAGCGGTGAGGGGACCCGCACGCCCGAAAAAGCGGTGCGCTGGGCCATCCCGTTGTCGCTGCTGGCCTGCGTGCTGCTGGCGTTTTTCGACAAAATCAGCATCGCGGCGCTCTTTTCGGATACCCATTTCCAGCAGGCGATGGGCATTGATTTCGACACCACGCGCCTCGGCATATTGATGAGCGCCTTCCTGCTGAGCTACGACTTTTCGTCGGTATTTTTGAGCGGTTTAGGCGACAAAATCGCGCCGCTGCGCCTGCTCACCGGGATGATGGCTGTGTGGTGCGTGCTGATGGTGGCGATGGGCTTTACCCATAACTACACGCTGATGATCGTCCTGCGCATCCTGCTGGGCGTGGCGGAAGGGCCGCTGTTCCCGCTGGCTTTCGCCATCGTGCGCCACAACTTCCCGCAGCATCTGCAGGCGCGCGCCACCATGCTGTGGCTGCTGGGTACACCGGTAGGGGCGGCAATTGGCTTCCCGCTCTCCCTCTGGCTGCTGAACACCTTCGGCTGGCAGAGCACCTTCTTTGTCATGGCCATGCTTACCGTGCCGGTGCTTATCTTTGTACGCATCGGCCTGCGCGGGATCCGTCTGGAGGCTAAACCCGGCACTTCTCAGGCGTCACAGGACGAGCGGCGTGCCGCGCGGCGCGAGCTGTTCGTCAGCCCGCACTTCTGGATCATCTGCATCTTTAACATCGCGTTCCTGACCTACCTGTGGGGCATCAACGGCTGGCTGCCGGGCTACCTGATCAAAGGCAAAGGCATTCACCTTGAGCATGCAGGCTGGCTGTCGTCGATGCCGTTCATCGCCATGCTGGCGGGGGAAGTGATTGGCGCGTGGCTCTCGGACAGGGTCGATAAGCGCGCCCATCACC